>CAZHQZ010000024.1:0-14729 GCA_964534675.1 uncultured Pseudomonadales bacterium
GCCGCCCCGCACACTAGGGATAGGCCATGTTTAGAGGCATAGCGGAAATCAATCTCGACCCGAAAGGGCGATTGGCGATTCCAGCCAAGTACCGCGACGTACTGGCTGAGCTGTGCCGTGGTCAATTGGTGGCCACTATCGACATCCAAGATGCTTGTCTGCGCATTTATCCGCTGCCGGTGTGGCAAACCTTGGAAGCGCAATTGGAAGCGCTGCCCAGCACCGATCCCAACGTGCGCCGCATTCAGCGGTTACTGCTCGGTTATGCCAGTGAATTAGACATGGACGGCAACGGCCGCATTTTGTTGCCCGCTTCGCTGCGCAAATACGCGCAATTGGATAAGAAGTTGGTGCTGGTGGGGCAGGGCAAAAAATTTGAACTCTGGAGTGAGAGCAACTGGCAGCAGTGTTTGGATGCTGCGGTGAGTGGGCAGTTTGAGTTGCCATCGGCCATGGCCGATATTTCATTCTAGAGGTGAGTATGAGTGAATTAGCTCACCAAACGGTTTTACTGCAAGAAGCGGTGGAAGCCATCTTCAGCGATAGCGACGGCATTTACATCGACGGCACTTACGGTCGCGGTGGTCACAGTGCGCTGTTGTTGTCGCAGTTGTCGGCGCGCGGAAAATTACTGGCGCTGGATCGAGACATCTCTGCTGTCGATCACGCAAAAACCGCAAACAAAGATGATCTTCGTTTTGAAATTGCGCACAGCAATTTTGGCGATATGTTGCAGCAGGTAGTTGCGCGCGGCTGGCAGGGAAAAGTGCGCGGTGTGCTGTTGGATATTGGCGTGTCTTCTCCGCAGTTGGATGATGCGGAGCGCGGCTTCAGTTTTATGCAAGACGGGCCGCTGGATATGCGTATGAACACCGCAGCGGGCATCAGCGCCGCTGAATGGATAAATACTGCGCCAGTGGCGGAAATGACGGATGTGTTCCGTGAATACGGCGAAGAGCGCTACGCCAAACGCATTGCACAAGCTATCGAGAAATCGCGTCTTGAAATGCCTTTCACTGGCACCTTGCAGTTGGCGGAGGTGGTGTCGGCTGCCAATCCCGCTTGGGAAAAGCACAAGCATCCGGCGACGCGTGTTTTTCAGGCCATTCGTATTTTTATCAACAATGAATTGGGTGAATTGGAAACGGTGCTGCGCGATATTCAAGCGATCTTGTGCAGCGGCGGCCGCATCGCGGTAATTTCTTTTCATTCCTTGGAAGATCGCATCGTCAAACAGTATTTTCGCGAGCAGAGTCGCGGCAAAGTGTTGCCGCGCCATATTCCAGTCACGGGCGAGGCGGAAGGCAGAACCTTAAAACTGGTAGGGAAAGCGATAAAAGCCAGTGATCAGGAAGTGGCGGGCAATCCACGCGCGCGCAGTGCGGTGATGCGCGTAGCAGAAAAGTTGCCGGTGGAGCAGGCGGCATGAGTATCGAGCATACACAGCAGCAAAAAAGTTTTGAGATTAGTTTGCTGGGTGTTTTCTGTCTCATTGTGTTGGTGTTGAGCGTCATGGGTTCTGCGCTGGGCGTGATCGTGTCTACGTTTGAAAATCGCCGCCATTTAGCGGAATTGGAATCACTGCGTAAAGATGCGCGCAATATGCAGGTGTTGTGGGGGCAGTATCTGGTTGAGAAAAATACTTGGGCGGCCTACGGGCGTGTGCATGACATGGCGGAGCAGGAATTGGGGATGCAAGCGCCGCAAACCGACAAAATTGTCGTGGTGAAGGTGCAGTAATGGCCGCCAAGAAAAACACCTCCGTAGAGCCAAAGCGCGGCGCAGCAATAGCGCAGCGTTTGTTGCCGCAAGGTGATTGGCGCATACGCGCTGTCTTGGGTTTTCTGTGTTTGTTGGGCGTGTTATTGATTTTGCGGCTCGCCGATCATCAAGTGCTTATGAATCACGCTTTTTTGGAAAAGCAGGGCGAAGCGCGCACGGTGCGCACAGAAAAAATTCAAGCGCATCGCGGCATGATTACCGATCGCAATGGCGAACCTTTGGCAGTGAGCACTCCCGTGGTGACGCTGTGGGCCAACCCCAAAGTTATCGGTACCGATTTGGATAAATGGCGCGCCATCGGGCGTGTTATGTCTTGGAGCGAGCAGGAATTGCGCGAAAAAATGGCGCAGTACGGCGATAAAGAGTTTATGTATCTGCGCCGCCAAATATCGCCAGCAGAAGCGGAAGCGGTGTTGGCGCAGGGTATAGACGGCATTTACGGACAGCGCGAATACAAGCGGTTTTATCCGGCGGGTGAAGTGGTTGCCAGTTTGGTGGGATTCACCAATATCGACGATCAAGGGCAAGAAGGTGTTGAGCTGGAATACAACGATGCGCTGACAGGCACAGCGGGTCAGCGGCGTGTGATTAAAGATTTAAAAGGGCGCGTGGTGAAAGATTTGGGTTTGCAACGCCCTGAACAAAACGGCGTGGATATTGCGCTGAGTATTGATCTGCGCTTGCAATATTTTGCGCACACTATTTTGAAAAAAACCGTAGAAGATTTTAAAGCGCAGGGCGGTTCGGCGGTGGTAGTGGATGTAAAAACCGGCGAAGTGCTGGCGATGGTCAGTTGGCCTTCTTACAATCCCAATAACCGCACCGGCATTAAACCAGTGCAAATGCGCAATCGCGCGATTGTGGATGCGTTTGAACCGGGCTCTACCATGAAGCCGATTACGATGTCGGCAGCGTTAGAGAGTGGAAAGTGGCGGCCGGAGATGGTGATAGACACTAATCCTGGCAGCATCAAGGTGCAGGGAAAAGTTTTAAAAGATCACCGCAATTACGGCGTGATTGATTTGAAAACAGTCATTGCTAAATCGAGTCAGGTCGGCACCTCAAAAATTGCTTTATCGCTAGATCCAAACTTTGTGCGCAGCGTGTTTCACCGCTTTGGTTTGGGGCAGGCAACTGGCGTGGGTTTTCCTGGGGAAAGTACGGGCGTGCTGCCTAGTTATCAACGCTGGCGCGATTTGGATCGCGTGACCATGGCGTTTGGTTACGGCGTTTCTGTCACCACGCTGCAACTTGCGCATGTGTACAGTATTTTTGCGAACGATGGCGTGAAAATGCCTCTATCCATTTTGCGTCGCGACAGTGATGTATCGGGTGAGCGCGTGTTGACGGATACCGTGGCGCGCGAAATTGTTCCGATGTTAGAGGCGGTAACGCAAGCAGGCGGTACTGCAACGCGCGCGCAAGTGCCAGGCTTTCGCGTCGGTGGCAAAACCGGCACTGTGCATAAATTGGATGCGCACGGTTACAGCCCCAATCGCTATTCAGCCGTGTTTGCCGGCATTGCTCCTGTGAGTGATCCACGCTATGCCATGGCGGTGATGATTGATGAGCCGAGTAACGGGCAGTATTACGGCGGCGAAGCGGCAGCACCTGTTTTCAGTCATTTGATGCAAGGTGTTTTGCAATTGATGGGCGCAGTGCCAGACGCATTGCCAGCGGTGGAAGCTAAGCCGCAAACAGCCGATAAAAACAAAACAGAAAAATTGATAGTAAAAGGAGCGGCGGCATGAACGGCGCAGCGGCTCTTACACCTTGGTTGGGTGATGCGGTAGCGCAGCATACCGTGGCGCATTTGCAGTTGGACAGCCGCAAAGTTTGTGCGAATGATTTATTTTTTGCATTGGCGGATGAAAAACAAATAGCGACGCATATTGCGCAAGCGGTTGCACAAGGTGCAGCAGCAGTCGTAGTCGATCAAAAACAAAAAACCGTTTTCTCCAGCGCTGTGCCGCTGCTGGCGGTGGAAAATCTGCAAGACAATCTTGGTGCTATCGCGCATGCGTTTTACGGCGAGCCCTCACAGCATTGCAAAGTGATAGGCATTACCGGCACCAATGGCAAAACATCCTGCTCGCACTGGTTGGCACAGGCATGGCAAATGATCGCAGGTGATGCGGCGATTCTGGGAACTTTGGGCGGTGGTTTGATTCGCAGCGCGCAGCGCGCTGAAACAGGGCTAACCACGCCTGATGTGTTGAGCGTGCATCGTCTGCTGGCTGATTTTGTGCAGCAGGGCGCGCAGATGGTGGCGATGGAAGTGTCGTCACATGCGCTGGATCAACAACGTGTAGCTCATGTGCAATTTCATACAGCGGTGTTTACCAATTTAACGCGCGATCATCTGGATTATCACGGCGATATGGCGCATTACGCTGCGGCTAAAAAAAAATTATTTGACGTGGAATCACTGCAATTGGCTGTTATCAATGCCGATGATAATTTTGGGCAGCAGTTAATACAGCGCGTGCGCAGCGCGCATAAAACAGTGTTGAGTTACGCGCTGGAAAATAAAACATCCGAACTCGGAGTGGAGCGTTTTGAGGTAACTGGACAGGGAATCGCTGCCAGTCTCCGTACGCCCTGGGGGAAGGGTGAGCTACACAGCAGGTTCCCGGGGGGGTATAACCTGTTGAACGCCTTGGCGGTAGTAGCCATCCTGTGTGGTCACGGCATGCGCTTGGACGCTGTGCTAAATGCAGTTGCACAGTTACAGGTCGTGCCGGGGCGCACACACGTTGTGAGTGAAGCAGTGGATGATATTTTGGTGGTGGTGGATTACGCGCACACACCCGATGCGCTGCAAAAAATTCTGCACGCACTGCGCCCGCAAGCCACAGGCAGGCTGTGGTGCGTGTTTGGTTGCGGCGGCGATCGCGATGCGGGAAAACGCCCACAAATGGCAGAAATAGCGCAAGCGGTGGCGGATGAGGTGATTGTCACCAGTGACAACCCGCGCAGTGAAAACGCACAAACAATTATTGACGATATTGTGATCGGATTTTCTGCGAATACTTCCAGCGCCGCGCATTATGAAATTGTGATTGATCGCGCCGCCGCCATTGCGCAGGCAGTGAATAAAGCCGCGCATGGCGATGTGGTGTTGTTGGCTGGCAAAGGTCACGAAACCTATCAAGAAATTCTTGGCAAGCGCTACCCGTTTTCAGATGTCGAACACGCGCAGCAGGCCTTGCAACAGCGCCGCCAACAGCGAGCGGAGGTGTGCGCATGATGCAGGCGCAAACGCTATTTGCGGTGGCTGATGCCTGCGGTGTGGTGCGCAGCGCGGTAGATGCGACATTTGCGCGCGTGGTGACGGACAGTCGCAAGGTGCAGTCGGGTGATTTATTTGTGGCGCTAAAAGGCGATCGCTTTGATGCACATGACTTTTTAGTGGATGTGCAACGCGCCGGCGCTATTGCGGTCGTGGTCGAAAAAATTAGCAGTGATATTTCTCTGCCGCAGTTGCTGGTAAAAGACACTGTGCAAGCTCTGGGGAAAATTGCAGCATTAAATCGCAATTTGTTTACAGGGAAAGTGATTGGTTTGACGGGCAGTGCCGGAAAAACCACTACCAAAGAAATGATCGCCGCTATTCTCGCGCAACAAGGCAAGCCGTGGGTAACGCAGGGCAATCTCAATAATCATCTAGGCGTGCCAATGACTTTGTTGGCTCTGTCGCCAGAACACGACTGCGCTGTAATAGAAATGGGCGCGAGTGCGTTGAACGAAATTCGCTATCTCACGCAGATGGTGAAGCCGGATGTGGCGCTGGTGACCAATGTGGGTACAGCGCATCTCGAAGGTTTTGGTTCCGTGGAAAATATTGCTGCGGGCAAACGTGAGATTTTTGAAGGATTAGCCGTTGGCGGCACAGCTGTTATCAATGTAGATAATGATTGGACGGCGGCGTACCGCACCGTACTGCCAACCGCTGTTGAAGTAGTGACGTTTTCCGCAGAAAAATCGGCGGATGTTTTTGCTGCCAACATAGAACAATCAGCGAGTGGCGTGAGCTTTACTTTGCATGCGCAGAAGGAAAGTTGTCCTGTTGCGCTGCAATTTCTCGGTGTACACAACGTCAGCAATGCGCTGGCTGCCGCCGCTTGTTGTTTGGCGCTAGGTTTGTCTCTGAATGTGGTGAGCGCAGGTTTGTGCGCTGCCCAGCCCTATAAAGGCCGTCTGCAAATACGCAAAGGCGTTGAGGGCTGCTGCGTGATTGATGACAGTTATAACGCCAACCCTGCTTCCGTGCGCGCGGCGATTGATACCTTGTTGCAGTGCGCAGGTGAAAAAATTTTAGTGCTGGGCGATATGGCAGAGTTGGGTGCTGATGCAAAAGCCTTGCATGCCGAAATCGGTGCTTATGCAAAAAATGCAGGCATAAAAACGCTGCTGGTGACGGGTGAATTGTCGCGCGCTACGGTCGAAGCGTTTGGTGCAGGCGCACAACATTTTTCCACATGGGAGTTGCTGGCAGCACGGTGTGCGGCGCTGGCAAACAAACAATCTATTTTTTTGGTCAAGGGGTCGCGCAGTGCTGGCATGGACAGAGTCGCTGACAAATTGGCAGCTACCGAGGAACAACTATGTTGATATGGCTGGCTGATTATTTGGCGCAATATTGGAGCGCCTTTTATGTGGTGCAGTACCAAACTTTGCGCGCCATTATGGGTGTGCTCACTGCACTGATTTTTTCTTTGTGGATGGGGCCTGCTGTTATTGCCTATTTGCAGCGCTTGAAAATTGGTCAATCTGTGCGCACAGACGGACCACAATCGCACTTGGGTAAATCGGGAACGCCTACCATGGGTGGTGTGCTAATTTTATTGGCAATTTGTTTGAGCACCTTGTTGTGGGCGCGTTTAGACAATCGCTATGTGTGGGTAGTGATGTTGACCACCATATGTTTTGCTGCAATCGGTTGGGTGGATGATTGGCGCAAAGTGGTGGAAAAAAACTCACGCGGTTTACCGTCGCGCTGGAAGTATTTATGGCAGTCCGTTTTTGGTTTGGCGGCGGCGTTGTTTTTGTACAAAACGGCAAAAACGCCGGTTGAGTTGCAATTGTATGTGCCGTTTTTCAAACATGTAGCCATCAATCTCGGTTGGTTTTATGTGCCGTTTGTATATTTCGTGGTGGTGGGTTCTAGCAATGCGGTGAACTTGACCGACGGCTTGGATGGTTTGGCGATCATGCCGTCAGTGATGATTGCTGGTGCTTTGGCTGTGTTTGCTTACGCGGTGGGCAATATCAAATTTGCGGGTTATTTGAACTTGCCTTACATCGAAGGCGCGGGTGAGTTAATTATTTTTTGCGGCGCATTCGTCGGCGCAGGTTTGGGTTTTCTCTGGTTCAACACCTATCCCGCACAAGTATTTATGGGCGATGTCGGCGCTTTGGCGCTCGGTGCAGCGCTGGGTTTGATTGCCGTTATCGTGCGCCACGAAATTGTATTTTTTGTGATGAGCGGCGTATTCGTCATGGAAACGGTGTCCGTTATTTTGCAAGTGGCTTCGTTTAAATTGACGGGCAAGCGCATTTTTCGCATGGCACCGATACATCACCATTTTGAATTAAAAGGTTGGCCAGAACCGCGTGTAATTGTGCGCTTCTGGATTATCACCGTCATTCTGATCTTGATTGGCTTGGCTACCTTGAAACTGCGTTAAGAGAGAGCACCGTGAATCCACAGGCAAAACAGCGCGCAATTATCGGGATGGGCAAAACCGGCCAATCCTGCGCGTATTTTTTGCAAAAATGTGGAGAGTCTTTTATCTGGTGCGACACGCGAGAAAATCCTGCTGACCTTGAAACATTGCGAAAACAGTATCCGTTTGTTGATTTTTATTGCGGCGTGCTGGATGCCGATGTGTTGTGCGGCGTGCGTGAAATTATTGTCAGTCCTGGTGTCTCGGTGTGGGAGCCTGCCTTGCAAATGGCGGCAGCAGCGGGTGTGACCTTGGTGGGCGATATTGAATTATTTGTGCGCGCCACACAAAAACCGATCATTGCGATTACTGGCTCCAACGCTAAAAGCACCGTCACCACCTTGGTGGGCGAAATGGCTGCGGCTTGCGGCTTGCGTGCCGGTGTCGGCGGCAATTTAGGTACGCCAGTGTTGGATATGTTGCAACGCGATGCGGAAACAGATTGCTATGTGTTGGAGTTGTCCAGTTTTCAGTTGGAAACCACGCACAGCTTGCAAGCGCAAGTCGCCACGGTATTGAACATCAGTGACGATCACATGGATCGCTACAACAGCCTCGCAGATTACGCACAGGCTAAACACCGTATTTATCAGCGCGCGAAAAACATTGTTTGCAATCGCGCGGATGCGTTGACGCAAGCAGAGGAAAGTATCGCTGCGGTGCGCTGGTCATTTGGTATTGATAGTAGTGATGGTGCTGAGCATGCAGTGGGCGTGCAACAGATGAATGGTCAGTTGTATTTGGTGTTGGGCAAGCAGCAAATACTGCTGCCGACGGCGGATATTCGTATTGCAGGTTCGCACAATGTCGCCAATGTCGCTGCCGCTTTTGCTTTGGCAGCCGCAGCGGGTTGGAATTTAGAAAAATGTGCGATGGCCGTGCGTGAATTTAAAGGCCTGCCGCATCGCTGCCAGTGGGTAGCAGAAAAAAATGGCGTGCGTTTTTATAACGATTCCAAAGGCACGAATGTCGGCGCAACTATTGCCGCTATTGAAGGTTTAGCGCAAGAAAAAAATGTGGTGTTGATTGCGGGCGGCGAAGGAAAAGGCGCTGATTTTTCTATACTGGAACCTGTGGTCAATCGCCATGTGCGCGCCTTGGTGTTGTTCGGTCGCGATGCCGACATCATTGCTGCCAGTTGTCCGCGTGTGCCGCAGTTTCGCGCCATGTCGATGGTGGATGCTGTGCAACAGGCTGCGGGCATCGCGCAGCAGAGTGATGTGGTTTTGTTATCGCCTGCCTGCGCCAGCTTCGATATGTTCAAAAATTATGAAGATCGCGGCGCGCAATTTTGTGCAGCGGTGGAGGCTTGGGCATGAGCACCTTGATGTCGATGTCGCGCATGATGTGGGGACAAGTGGCAGGCGGTGATTATCCGGTGCGCAGCAATCATCGCGGCAATTTGGTGTGGGATATGGATATGCCGCTGCTGGTGATTACCTTGTCGTTGCTGTGTGTCAGTTGGGTGATGGTGAGTTCAGCATCGCTCGATTACGCCGCGCAACAAACTGGCGATGCGTTTTATTTTTGTAAGCGTCACGGTATGTATGCCCTGATGGCATTAATGCTCGGCGCGATGGTGTTGCGCGTTCCTTTTTCGTGGTGGAAGCGTGTGGACACCGGTTTTTTAGTGGTCGCGGTGATCTTGTTGTTGTTAGTCTTGGTGCCGCATATCGGCAAGCGCGTCAACGGCAGTCAACGCTGGATCAGCTTAGGTTTTATGACGTTGCAAGTTTCAGAAATTGCCAAATGTGCGGCGGTAGTTTTCTTTTCTGGCTATTTGGTGCGCCGCCGCGATGAAATGCACAGCAGTTGGTGGGGATTTGGTAAACCATTCGCCGTGTTGGCGTGCTTGGCGTTGTTGTTGTTGATGGAACCCGATTTTGGTGCCACGGTGGTGATCGGTTTATCAATACTGACTTTGCTGTTTCTTGCCGGTGCGCCGCTCAAACGGTTTTTGCCCTTTCTGGTTTTGGCACTGGTGGCAGCCGGTGTGTTAGCGGTGACGGAGCCGTATCGTTTTGCGCGTTTGCTGGCTTTTGTGGATCCGTGGGAAGAATCCGTGATGTACAAAAGCGGTTATCAACTCACGCAATCTTTGATTGCGATTGGTCGCGGTGAGTGGCTGGGTGTGGGGTTGGGTCACAGCGTACAAAAATTATTTTATTTGCCCGAAGCGCATACGGATTTTGTTTTCAGTATTTGGGCAGAAGAATCGGGACTTGCCGGTTGCGTGGTGGTGATTGGTTTGTTCGCCGCGATGGTGTGGCGCATGTTTCGCATTGCGCGTGTAGCGGCAGATCGCCATGAAATGTTTGGTGCATTGGTCGCAGTGGGTTTGGCCTTGGTGATTGCGTTTCAGGCTTTCATCAATATAGGTGTGGCATCCGGTTTGTTGCCCACCAAAGGTTTGACGCTGCCGTTTGTCAGTTATGGCGGCAGCAGTTTGATGATAAGTGTGGCGATGTCGGCCATGGTGTTGCGTTTAAGTTTTGAAAACCGATTGGCGGCCAAGCCGCATGTGGTGAAGGGATGAGCGCGAAAAGAAAAGGTCGAGCGTTAATTATGGCGGGCGGCACCGGCGGTCATGTTTTTCCCGCACTGGCTGTCGCAAAAGTATTGCAACAGCGCGGCTGGCAAGTGGAGTGGTTGGGCACGCAAAACGGCATCGAAGCGCGCGTCGTGCCAGCGCAAAATATTTCGCTGCACTGTATTACTGCCGTGGGTTTGCGCGGAAAAAGTTTGGGTAAATTGCTGGTGGCTCCGTGGCAGTTATTGCGCGCGCAGTGGCAATCGCTGCGCGTGCTGCGCCGCTTCCGTCCTGACGTGGTGCTGGGCATGGGTGGCTTTGCCTCGGGTCCTGGCGGTTTGGCGGCGCGTTGGCTGCGTATTCCTTTAGTCGTGCATGAACAAAATGCTGTAGCGGGCACCACCAATCGCATTTTGTCGCGCCACGCAAAAAAAATATTGTTTGCCTTTCCCGATGTTTTTCCGCGCGGTGAATTGGTGGGTAATCCAGTGCGTGATGATATTGCCACGCTGGCGTTTATGCCCAAGAAAATTGCACTGCCGCCAGTGCGCTTACGTTTGCTGGTGTTGGGTGGCAGCCAAGGCGCGCGCGCATTGAACACGTTGCTGCCACAGGCTTTGGCGCTGTTGCCGGAACATGAAAGACCGGAAGTTTTTCATCAAGCCGGACGCGATTTATTGCAAGAAACAGTAAAAAACTATGCCAAGGCGCAAGTGACCGCGCGTATAGAACCTTTTATTGAAAATATGACAGAAAAATATCAGTGGGCAGATTTTGCCGTGTGTCGTGCCGGCGCGATGACGGTGTACGAGTTGGCCTGCGCACAACTGCCGGCCTTGTTAATTCCTCTTCCTACAGCGATTGACGATCACCAAACCATGAATGCGCGCTGGTTTGAAAAAGTGAAAGCCGCACGCTTGTTGCCGCAAGCAACACTGGATGCACAAACGTTGGCGCGAGAAATACAAGCTTTGATGAATGATCGCAAAACTTTGCAGGCCATGTCGCAGGAAATGAAAGGCTTGGCGCAGCCCGATGCGGCCAGCAAAGTGGCTACGATTTGTGAAGATATTTTTGTGGAGAAAATGTCGCGTGATTGATACTCAACGCATGGCAGAAACGAATTTTTTTATTCCTGATATGCGCCGCATACGCCGTATCCATTTTATTGGTATTGGTGGTGCGGGCATGTGTGGCATCGCGGAAGTATTGCTCAATCAGGGTTACATGATTTCTGGATCGGATTTGCGCGAAGGGTCTGTGGTGTCGCGTTTGCGCGGTTTGGGTGCGGAAGTGGTGATTGGTCACTCAGCAGATAACGTGGCAGCCGTGGATGTAGTTGTTGTTTCAACGGCGATAGATCCAAAAAACCCCGAATTATTGGCTGCGCGTGAGCGCCGTATCCCTGTGGTGCGTCGCGCAGAAATGTTGGCGGAAATCATGCGCTATCGCCACGGTATTGCGGTGGCTGGCGCGCATGGAAAAACCACCACCACCAGTTTGATCGCCTCGGTATTGGCGGAAGCGGGGCGCGATCCCACTTATGTGATTGGCGGCTTGTTAAACAGTTCAGGTAGCAATGCGCGTTTGGGCGCCAGTCGTTATTTGGTGGCAGAAGCCGATGAAAGCGACGCTTCGTTTTTACACTTACAGCCGATGGTATCTGTTGTCACCAATATTGATGCCGATCACATGGAAACTTACGGCGGCGATTTCAAGAAATTGCAACAAACCTATGTGCAGTTTTTACACAACTTACCGTTTTACGGCGTGGCTGTGGTGTGCGTGGATGACAAGCCACTGTGCGAAATATTGCCGGATATTGGCAGGCCGATGCTGACTTACGGCATGAGTGAGGCTGCGGATTTTCGTATCGTCGATGTGGTGCAAGAAAAAATGCAAAGTCGTTTTACGGTGCTGCGACCTGAACATCCGCCGATAACGGCTGTGATCAATTTGCCCGGCATACACAATGTGCAAAATGCGGCGGCGGCGATTGCTGTTGCTACCGATGAAGGTATTGCCGATGAGGTAATTGTGCGCGCGCTGGAAAAATTTCAGGGCGTGGGTCGCCGTTTTCAAGTGTATGGCGAATACCCTGTGCAGGCAGGCACAGCGATGTTGGTGGATGACTACGGTCATCATCCGCGTGAAGTGGAATCGGTGATTCAAGCGGTGCGCAAAGGTTGGTCGGAGCGCCGTTTGGTGATGGTGTATCAACCGCATCGCTACACACGCACACGCGATTTGTATGACGATTTTGTGCAAGTGCTGTCCAAAGTGGATGTGTTGTTGTTGCTGGATGTGTATTCAGCGGGCGAAGCATTTATTGCGGGCGCAGACAGCCGCGCACTGGCGCGCAGCATTCGTCAGCGCGGGCATATCGATCCAGTTTTTGTTGAATCCATTGATGCAGTGCCTGAAGTGTTAGCGCCGTTGTTGTGTGCGGGCGACATTGTGGTGACGCAAGGTGCAGGCAATGTCGGCTCCTTGGCGGGTGTTTTGGCGCATAACGGTTTGCAAGCGCTGCAAGAAAAAGGCGGTATGAAACATGAGTAATGCAGCGCAAAAAAAATACGGTCATGTGGCAGTGTTGTACGGCGGTTTGTCATCGGAGCGCGCGATTTCTTTGAAAAGCGGACAGGCGGTGACGGATGCGCTATTGCGCAGCGGTGTCTCTGTGGAAGCGGTGGATGTCGGCACTGATTTTCTTTCTGTGTTGGCCGAGCATCAGAATGGCCGGCGCAAAAAATGGGATCGCATTTTTATTGCCTTGCACGGTGTGGGCGGCGAAGACGGCAGCATGCAAGCGGTGTTGGACATGGCGGGCATTCCCTACACCGGCAGCGGTGTGTTGGCTTCCGCCTTGGGGATGGATAAATGGCGCACAAAAATGGTGTGGCAAGCACAACATCTGCCTACACCTGCTTATGCCTTGTTGCATCCAGCTACCGATTGGCAAGCGTGCATGGCAGCGCTGGGCGGTTGCGCCATTGTGAAACCTGCGTGTGAAGGCTCCAGCATCGGCATGCGTCGCGTAACGAGCGCGCAAGAGTTACAAGAAGCCTTTGTGTATGCCAAACAATTTGCTGGCGCGGTATTGGCCGAGGCGTGGGTAACAGGTGCCGAGTTCACCGTGGCGATTTTGAATGGCAAAGCGCTGCCAGCGATTCGTTTAGAAACTGATCACGCGTTCTATGATTTTGATGCGAAATATTTGAGCAACAGCACACGCTATTTGTGCCCTTGTGGGCTGCCAGCAGAGCAAGAAAAAAAACTGCAACAACTGGCAGAAAATGCTTTTGCAGCGGTTGGTTGCGCGGGTTGGGGACGCGTGGATGTGATGCAAGATGTGCGCGGCGATTTTTATTTATTGGAAGTAAACACCGTGCCGGGGATGACCGATCACAGTTTGGTGCCGATGGCCGCCAAAGCTGCTGGCCTGTCTTTTGAGGCGCTGGTGCTGGCACTGCTCGACGGCACGCTGCCTGAGCAAAATGCGCAAGGTGCGGCACATGAGGGCTGAACGCACATTGAGCGCAGAAAATTTTTCGCAGACAACTACGCAGTTGGATACGACACGTTTGGAGCGCACAGGGTTTGAGCAAACGGGCTTGGATAAAACGCTGCCCGGTCGCAGCGTGGCTTACGGTATTGGCTTGCTCTTGCTGCAAACAGTTTTTGTGTGCGCTTTGATTGCCGGTGGCTATTTCGCCCTGCCTTGGTTGCGTTTGACTTTTGATAAGCCGATCGCGCGCGTAATGGTGCAAGGTGAATGGAAAGCACTGAATAAAAAAACGATAGAAAACGCAATTGCTATTTATGACACCGATACTTTTTTAAGTATTGATCTCAATAAATTAGTACACAATTTGGAAGCGCAGCCGTGGATTGCGCGTGCGCGTGCGCGCCGTGAGTGGCCGGACACAGTGGCCGTCAATATCGTGGAGCAAAAACCCATCGCGTATTGGGGTAAGTATTGGATGGTCAATGCCAAAGGACGCATTTTTGAGCATCAGGGGCTTTATCAAAATCAGCCGCTGCCGCATTTGTGGAGTGAAATTGCCATCCCCACCGAGACCATGAATTACTACCAGATTTTTGAGCATCAACTGCAAGCGGTGAATTTGCGTTTGCAGGGGATCAGTCAAAACTTACAAGGCGATTGGCAGTTGGAGTTAGACAACGGCTTGCGCGTGATTTTGGGGCGCTCTGATCCCGCCAATAGTATTCGCTACTTTGTGGGCATTTATCAGCAAGTTGTGCTGCCTTCGCAGCGACAAGCCGTGGTGGTGGACATGCGCTATCGCCACGGCGCGGCGATACGTTGGCAACAGTTGGCCGCTAGCGATGCCAAGAAGCCGAATAAATCTATTGCAGGAGAAAAAACATGAATGGCGATAAAAATCGCGTAGTGGCGCTGGATGTTGGCACGTCCAAAGTCGTGGCGTTGGTGGGAGAAATCAATGCGGATGGCGAGTTGGAAATTATTGGCATCGGCAGCCATAAATCGACAGGCTTGCGCAAAGGTGTGGTGGTGGATATTGAGTCCACGGTACAGTCGATTCAGCGCGCGATTGAAGAAGCGGAGTTGATGGCCGGCTTTCAAATTCATTCGGTGTATGCGGGCATCGCCGGTAGCCATATTCGCAGCTTGAACTCGCACGGCGTGGTGGGTATTCGCGATC
>CAZHQZ010000025.1:0-5195 GCA_964534675.1 uncultured Pseudomonadales bacterium
GAAACACTTTCATTTCCGCGCGCAGATAACTCAGCGGTGGTTGTGCCGCCCAATCGCGGTGTGGGTCGCCCCAGTGGTTTTGTGCGCCCGGTGCCGCCGGCGGTAATACCTGGCACTCGCCCGTTGACTATGCCAGCCAATCGTTTTTTACACGGCAATCCTCGTGCCAATGTGCGGTCTGCCGACAACCAATAAACTGTTTAATTAATAAACTGGAAGGGTTTTCTAGTGATAAAAACAAATCAAAAAAATATGACTGCTCACATCGTGCGTTGGGTTATGGTCTTGTCGGCAGCAATTTTCTCCGTACAGGGATATGCGCAGACAGCGACGGCAGCACATCCAGCAGTACCAGCGCCCGTTGCGGCGCAGGAGCAAAAAGTCACTGTGGCATTTGATAATGCAGACGTGAAAGATGTGATTCGTTGGGCTTCCGATCTCACCACCAAAAATATCATTGTGCATCCGGGTGTGGCCGGTAAGAAGATCACGATTGTGGCTGGTGAGCCGATGACGCGCGAAGAAGCGTGGCAAGTGTTTTTGTCGGCACTGCAAGTCAATGGTTTGGCGGTGGTGGAGAACGGTGACACGGTGAAAGTGTTGCCAGAACCAGAAGCCAAAACCGAACAAGTGCCGGTGGTAGACGGTGAGAAAAAACCGGGCAAAGAAGATATTGTGGTGCGCATCGTCAAAGTTAAAAACCTTGCCGCGCAGCAACTCATCACACTATTAAAACCGCTGACACCCAACAGTGCGCATTTGGCGGCGTATCCAGAAAACAACACGCTGGTGATTGCTGATCGCGCAGGGAATATCGATCAAATCGTTGACATCATCAACCGCATTGACCAAGCGGGCACAGTAGATATTGAAATCATCAAATTGGAATTTGCCAGCGCAAAAGATGTGGCAAAAACCGTGACAGAGTTGGTGCAGAAAAGTGGTGCGCCCAAAGGTGGTGCTGCACCTCCAGGGCGCGAGTTGAATGTCACAGCGGATGAACGCTCCAACAGTATTTTGATGACGGGCGACCCTGTAATGCGTTCACAAATGCGCAAGTTGATACAGCGTTTGGATTTGCCACTCTCCGGTGAAGGCAATACGCAAGTGGTGTATCTCAACTACATTACAGCCAAAGATATGCTGCCGATTCTGGAAGGTGTGGGCAGTAATGCAAAAAGTGGCTCAGACGGCAAAGCTGCCAGTGGTGGTGCGCAAGATGTCGCAGTGAACGTGCAAGCTTTGGAACAAACCAATGCAGTGGTTATCACTGCGCCGCCTTCCATGATGAACACCATGAAAGGCGTAATTGCCAAACTGGACGTGCGCCGTCAACAAGTGTTGGTGGAAGCCTTGATTGTGGAAGTGAATGAAGACCTCGGTCGCGACTTGGGTGTTTATTGGGAAGGCAAGGGCAATAGTTCAGCCGCCGTAGGTCTGTTTGGCACACAAAATGCATCGATTCAGGCTTCTGACACAACGGGCAAAGGCAATTTAACGGTAGGCGGTTTGAATTTTGGTTTTTATTCCGGCGGTGATTTGGTGAGTTTGATTCGCGTGCTGGAAAAAACATCCAATGCCAACGTGCTGTCAACGCCAACGGTTATTGCGTTAGATAACGAAGAGGCAAAAATTCTTGTGGGTGAGAGCGTTCCCTTTAAAACAGGTACAGAGCGCTTAAATAACAACACCGTAGTTGGAAACAACACCACTACCAATAATACTAATAGCAGTATTTACAACAATGATTTTGTGCAAATTGAAAGGAAAGATATTGGCGTGGAATTAACCGTTACGCCGCGTATCAACCAAGAGGGTGTTTTGACCTTAGAGGTGCAGCAGAAAGTTGAAAGTATTGATGAATCTGCCAATGTTGGCGGCACTTCTGGAGCGGCGGACATCATCACCAATAAGCGTGAAATCAAAACCAAAGCACTGGTTAAAGATAATAGCGTGCTGGTGTTGGGCGGTTTGATACGCGATGAAATTGATGCGGTGGATACCGGCGTGCCTTACCTGAGTAAAATCCCTTACCTCGGCAGATTGTTTAGAGGTACATCTAAACACGCAGTTAAAAAGAATTTGATGGTTTTTATTCATCCGCGCATTTTGCATGATGATGCTGATATTGCAGAAGACACCAGCTATTACTACAACAACATCAGAAACTCGCAAAAACGTTTCAGTAAACAAGAGATGGAAGATGCCTTGCATCTTGATCGCTCTTCGCCAGAGTTGCCGCCTTGGCAGCCACCGCGCACAGGAACCACCGCTGAGCGACAAGCGCCATTTGTGCCGCTGCAAGAAAGGTAAGTGGCATGCAAGAGGTTTTGGATCAAGACAATATGACGCACGATGAAGATTCTGCACAGGTAGCTGCTGCGGAATCGGCTGTGCGTCGTTTGCCTTTTGGCTTCTCCAAACGGTTTGGTGTGTTGGTGGTGCCGGGAACCTCTAATCCTGTGGAGTTGTTGTATCGCGAAGATGCCAGTATGCAAGCGCTGCTGGAGGCACGCCGCGTGGTGGCGCAAGCTGTCGTCTTCAAAAAAACAGACATCGAAAGTTTTAATGCGCAGCTTGCCAGTGCTCACGAAAATAACAGCGGCGAAGCCATGCAAATGGTGGAAGATTTGGGTGAGGAGTTGGATCTCACCAGTCTTGCAGACTCAGTGCCAGATACGGGTGATCTGTTAGAGCAGGAAGATGATGCGCCGATTATTCGTTTGATTAACGCGCTGCTGACGGAAGCGGTTAAACAAAATGCTTCCGATATTCACATTGAAACTTTTGAAAAACGTTTGATTGTGCGCTTGCGCACGGATGGTATTTTGCGCGAAGTGGTGCAGCCCAAACGTGCCTTGGCGCCGTTGTTGGTATCGCGCATCAAAGTTATGGCGAAGTTGGATATTGCTGAAAAGCGTGTGCCGCAAGATGGGCGTATTTCTTTGCGCGTGGCGGGGCGCGAGGTGGATATTCGTGTGTCTACCATGCCATCCAGTAACGGCGAGCGCGTAGTACTGCGTTTGTTGGATAAACGCGCAGGGCGTTTGGATCTCAATGTGTTGGGCATGCAGTCGCGCGACTTGGTGTTGTTCTCAGAATTATTGCGCAAACCGCATGGCATTATTTTGGTAACAGGGCCAACCGGTTCGGGAAAAACCACATCGCTGTATGCTGGCCTGAGTAGCATCAATGATGCGACAAAAAATATTTTGACGGTAGAAGACCCTATCGAATACAACTTGGAAGGCATTGGTCAAACGCAAGTCAACACCAAAGCTGATATGACTTTTGCGCGCGGCTTGCGTGCCATGTTGCGACAAGACCCTGATGTGGTAATGGTGGGCGAAATTCGTGATTTGGAAACAGCGGAAATTGCGGTGCAAGCGAGTTTGACAGGGCACTTGGTGTTATCCACGTTGCACACCAATACCGCCATTGGCGCGGTAACGCGTTTGGTGGATATGGGTGTTGAACCGTTTTTATTGTCGTCGAGTTTGGTGGGTTTGTTGGCGCAGCGTTTGGTGCGCGTGTTGTGTCCGCACTGTAAAGAAACCTATCAACCGGATGTGGCTGAATGTGATTTATTGCAAGTGGATAAAAAAAATCCGCCAGTTATTTTTCGTGCAACAGGTTGTGCACACTGCAAACAATTGGGCTATTTAGGGCGCACAGGTGTTTACGAATTGGTGGCTGTCGATGACAGAATGCGCGAGCTGATTCACAGTCGCGCATCCGAAGCAGAGTTGACAGCGTATGCGCGCACTAAAGGGCCCAGTATTCGCGATGATGGTCGCGCACGCATTCTTGCCGGCGAAACCACGGTAGAAGAAGTATTGCGCGTAACGCAGGACGAGTGACGTATGGCTGCTTTTAATTACGTCGCGCTAGATAACAACGGCAAGCAAACCAAAGGCGTAGTAGAGGGCGATAGCCAGCGCCAAGTGCGGCAGTATTTGCGTGATAAAGGTTTGGTGCCTTTGTCGGTGGACGCGGCAGCCAAAGCATCTACTGGGCAAGGCAAGGCGTTTAATTTTAAGTGGGGTCAGTCGATCGGCGCGCGGGATTTGGCGTTGTTGACGCGCCAAATGGCTACCTTAGTACAGGCGGGTTTGCCCATTGGCGATGTGTTGACCGCCGTTGCGCAGCAAACAGAAAAGCCGCGCATTCAAAGCATGATGATGGCCGTGCGCTCAAAAGTGTTGGAAGGCTACACATTGGCAAACAGTTTGGGTGAGTTTCCGCGCGCGTTTCCCGATTTGTATCGCGCGACTGTTTCGGCAGGTGAACATTCAGGGCATTTAGATTTGGTGTTGAATCGTTTGGCGGATTACACAGAATCCAGCAAAGAAACGAAGCAAAAAATTCAAGGAGCGATGGTCTACCCCATTTTTTTGGTGGTGTTTTCTGTATTGATTGTTTCCTTGTTGATGATAAAAGTGGTGCCCAATGTTGTAGAGGTTTTTAGCGGCACAGGGCAAGAATTGCCGGGCATTACACAGGCGTTAATTTCTACCAGTAGTTTTTTTGTCAGTTGGTGGTGGTTGGTTTTATTGTTGGGTTTCGCTGCGATTACGGCAATAAAAACCTTATTGCAGCGCCCTGCGCTTGAGTTGGCGTGGCATAAAAAAATTCTGGTGTTGCCGCTGTTTGGCAAATTGGCGTGCAATATCAATACTTCTCGTTTTGCCAGCACTTTGAGTATTTTGACCAGTTCTGGCGTACCCTTGGTGGAAGCCATGCGTATTGCCGGCGAAGTGATGGCAAACCGTTGGCTGCAAACGCGCGTGCGTGAAGCGACGCAAAAAGTGAGTGAAGGCACCAGTTTGCGCAACGCTTTGCAGCATGCAGGTTACTTTCCGCCGATGATGTTGCACATGATTGCCAGTGGTGAATCAACGGGCGAGTTGGATACCATGTTATCGCGTGTTGCAGCCAGTCAGGAGCAGGATTTGCAGGCATTTATTGGTATTACTATCAGCATTCTGCCGCCACTGTTGTTGGTGTTAATGGCTGGTGTAGTGTTGACCATTGTGCTGGCAATTTTATTGCCCATCATCCAAATGAATAATTTAGTGGCGTGATAGTGCGTTTAATTTGTTTAAAAAGGTGAGAAAAATGACGACGTTAAAAAATAAAAAAACACAGGCTGGCTTCACGTTAATTGAGGTCATGGTTGTTATTGTTATTTTGGG
>CAZHQZ010000025.1:5295-14519 GCA_964534675.1 uncultured Pseudomonadales bacterium
AGCGTCGATCTCTAATTGCGCCCTATGTGTTTGCGATGAAAAAAACCATCATCAGTAGAGAGGCGGGTTTTACGCTGGTTGAGCTGATGATGGTGATTTTTGTGGTCGGCATCATGGCGGGGTTAGTGGTCATGACGGTCGGCGGCAACTCAGCGCGCGAATTGAAAAAAGATGCCACGCGTATTCAACAGTTGTTGGTGATGGCACAAGACGAAGCAACATTTTCCGGCAGAGAAATTGGTTTTTTTATTGATAGTCAGCAAAAGTCTTATGGCTTTTTGTTTTTTGACGATAAACAGTTGACGTGGGAGCCGCTGCAAAAAGAGGCTTTTATGCCTCGTGATTTGCCAGATGGCGTACAGTTGAGTTTGGCAGTGGATGGTGAGTCGATTGATCTAAAAAAAATCTATAAAGATGCGATGGGAAAATCTGATGCGCTGGATAACTGGCTGACAGCAGATGACGATAAGAAAGGCGACAGCAAGAAAGACGGTAGCAAGAAAGATAGCAGCAAACAGCGCAGTGGCAAGCAAAGCAAAATTGTACCCGCATTGATTTTTTTCTCGGATGGACATTACACCGCCTTTCGTTTGCAGGTAAGCAGCCAGCGCATAAAAGACATTGTGTTTGCTATTGATGGCGATGGTCTAGGTGCTGTGCATATGAGCGATAGCGCCGCGAGTAGAAAAAAACCGACCAAGCGCAGGAGTGGAGATGGCTAGTGCTTGCCGCAGATCACGGTGTCGCGGATTCACTTTGATTGAGATCATGGTGGCATTGGTAATTTTTGCTGTGTTGTCCGTCACATTGCTCGTGCGTTTGGGTAGCGATATGCGCAGCGAGCAGGCGCTAGAAGAAAAAATGCTGGCCAGTGTGGTGGCAGAAAATGTATTGACGGAACTGCGCATTAAAAAAGATTGGTCTGCGGTGAATAACAATAAATCGACGGTCGAAATGGCGGGAAGAAAGTGGGATGTTGCCACCACGGTCAAAGACACGGAAGTAGAAAATGTGCGACAGGTTGATGTGCGCGTTGCCAGCGCAAAAGATAAGCGCGGCACCAGTTACCTGTTGACAGGTTTTGTGAGTAAACGCTGATGAGGGTTTCGCACAGCCAGCGCCAGCGCGGATTCACGTTGATGGAAGTGATGGTGGCCATTGCGGTGTTTGCCGTGATCGCAGCGGGTGTTTACCGCGTGCTGTCTACTATGGTGAATAGCCAAGATCGCGTTGCGGCACACGCTGATGCGTTGCGCGACTTACAGCGTTCATTGTGGTTTATCGCCATGGATATGAATGAGTTGGTGATGCGCGATGTGCATCAGTCCGATGATAAACGCTCTCCTGCCTTGGTGGCAGAGAGCGGAAACTATCTGTTGCAGTTTACGCGGCAGGGTTTGCGCAACCCATTGTTGGCGACACGCAGCGAGCTAGAGCGTGCGGCATATTCTTTGGGATCAGCACCAGATAATTTTAATGGGGTTAGAAAAAAACTATCAGGAAAGGGCAGGGAAAAAAGTTTATTGCGACACACATGGGGGGCTGTCGATCGCAAAGACAATGCAAAAGAAAATGTGCAGGTGTTATTTGCAGATGTGGACGACGCTACTTTGGAGTTTATGAATGCCAAAGGTGACTGGAAGACGGAGTGGCCAGAAAAAAAAATGGATGACAATGCGCATGTGCGTACTTTGCCGGTCGCCATTAAGCTGACGCTAAAAACCGTGCGCTACGGTGTGTTAGAGCAGGTGTTTCAGGTTGGCGATATTTTAAAGAAAGAAAAAGTGCCTGTTGAGGCGGCGCAATGATGCCTAGGCGAGCGCAACAGGGCATAGCCGTCATCACCGTATTGTTGGCGCTGGCGATTGCCGTGCTGGTGTGCGCAGAAGTGATTTCCCGCGTTTACGCCAGCATGAAACGCTCGGAAAATTATCTCAATACACAGCAGGCTTGGGAGTATGCGCTGGGTGGTGAGGCCGTGGCGCGCGAAATGTTGGCGGCGGATTTTGAGAAAGATGAGTTATCTTCAACCAAGATTGATTATCTGCATGAAAAATGGGCGCAACCGCTGCCAAAAATTAAAGTGACGGGTGGCGATATTGCGGTTGAAGTCTACGATATGCAGTCGCGTTTTAATTTAAATAATTTAATCAGTGAGGATGGAGAGATTCAGGATACGCAAGTGGGCGTGTTGCAGCACTTGATGTCTTTTCTGGGTGTTCGCACGAATTATGCAGACATGGCAGCGCGTTGGGCGAGTTACGAGAATGACACGGGCGATGTGTATGGTTCAGAAAAAACGCCTTACCGCGCAGCAGATACGCAGTTTGGCAGTGTTTCTGAGTTGCGCTTGTTGAGTGATTTTCATGCCGACGAGTATCGACGCATAGCGCCGTATTTATCGACTCTGCCTGTGCCGGTGCGCATCAATATCAACACAGCGCCAGAGCCGGTGCTGTTGGCGCTGACCGATGGTTCAGAGCAGAGCATCGGTTTGGTAAAAAACTTTGTGGCGCAGCGTCAACAGCAGGAGGGCGGCTACACTTCGCCGGAGGCATTTGCCAGTATGCTGGATGCCGGTTCAGAGGACGATTCTGGCGGCGAAGATGAGGCAGAAGACGTACTCGGCGTTAGCAGTGAATACTTCGAGGTGCGTGTTGTTGCAAACTACGGCAACAGTAAAGTGTGGTTGGTATCCACCTTGTTTCGAGACGAGCAGACAGGAGAAATTCATTTGCTAGCGCGCGATACCAGTCAGCGATTTGCTCTGGGTGAAAATGATAAATCCAATCAAAAAGATCGTGATTTTTTTGGCGACGATAGTGCAGACAGTGACACCGAAGAAAAAAGTTTTATTGGCGAATAGATACTCTTTTAAATGTTGGATGCAAATATGCAGCAAGAAATAAACAGTCAACGTGTTGCCATTTCAATACTCGCTTTACAACCTGGAATAGCGCCAGCTGATTGGCTCTGTGAGTACAGGGAAAATATTGAGGCGGCATTCACTGCTGTGAGCTTGCAAACAGCATGTCAGGCTGCTGCTGCGCTGCAGGCAGACAACGACGCTGTGAGTGTGGATGTGGTATTGCCTGCTGAAGTCGTGACGCTGCAAACGGTTGCACTGCCTGCCAAAAATGTACGTCAAGCCATGCAGGCTTTGCCGTTTGTGGTGGAAGAACAACTGGCGGTGGATGTTGAAAAAGTTCACTTGGCCGTTGGCGCGCGTCAGGCAGATGGAATTTGGCCTGTGGTTGTAATTGATGTGGCGATTATGTCTGCGGTGATGGCTTGTTGTGCGCAGGCTGGTTTGCGTTTGCATGCTGTGTATGTCGATGCGCAATTATTGCCTATAGTAAACAATGGTTTGTCAATTGCCATGCAGGGTGAGCGCGTCATGTTGCGCAGGGCTAAAGAAGTTGCTGTGTTTGACCGGCAAAATGCCGCAGAAATGATTCATTTTTTTGTAGGGGAAATTGCGCCTTCCACAGTAAAAATTTATTTTTCTGCCGATCAGGAGTGGCAAAATCTGTTGGCACAGCAGTTGGCGACAGAGTTTGCTGCGCTGGGTGAAACGCGAGTGGAATCTGTGCCGGATGTAACGGCGCTAAATACACAGTTATTGTCGCAATTGAGCGCAGATGCCATCAATTTGTTGCAGGGAAAATATTTCGTGTGGCAACCCACAGGGAAATTGCCGGTGTGGAAATTGGTAGCCGCTGTTGCGGTGTTTTTCTGGTTGGGGCAATGTCTGCTGCAAACGGGCAGTGCTTGGTATTTCAATCACCGCGCCAATACCTTGGAGCTGCAAATGGATGCGCAATTCAGGAAGTTATTTCCGGGGATGCGGCGCGTAGGTGGGATAAAAAAACAAATTGAATCGCAGTTGTTGGCGGGCGCTAGCAATGGGGATGACAGCTCTTTTGCAAAACTGTTTAGTAGCAGCATTCAAGTACTCAATGCCATGCCAGATCATCAAGGTTTTGAGATCAACGAGTTGCGCTATGACGACCAGCAAGGGCAAGTAGAACTGGAAGTTAAAGCCAAAAGTATCGACCAGTTGGATAAATACAAACAGGCGCTTGGCAAGGCAGGGTTGTCGGCAAAAATTTCATCGGCCAATGATGGCGGTGACGGCGTAGAAGGCCGCATGCAAATCAGCAAGGCGCTGTGAGGAAAAGGTGATGTTAGAAACGTGGATAACAACGGCAAAACAAAAGTTTGATCAAATGCCAGCCAATGACCAGCGCGCGCTGCTGGTGATGTCGACTGCCATTGTATTGGCGGTGGTGTATTTGTCGCTGTCTTTATCAAATAGCTATCAAAAATCAGCGGTGTCGCGTTATGAACACGCCTTGCAAGACAGTCGCTGGCTGGATGCCAACCAAGCCAAGTTGCTAGAGTTAGCCAGTGCTAAGAAAAAATTATCAGAAAAAAGTAGCGATAGTGAAGGCTCTTCTTTGATAAACCAAGCCACAGTGTCTGCCAAACCTTTCGGTATTACTTTTAAACGTTTTCAGCCACAAGAAGAAAACGGTTTGCGTTTGTGGATTGAAGGCGCGGAGTTTGACATGTTGATGCGCTGGCTCGCAGCGCTGGATCAACAAAATATCAAACTGAATCAATTAGAAATCAGCAAGCAAGAAAAACAGCCAGGCCTTGCTGAGGCGAGAGTGCTAGTATCAACGCCGTAATGTTTTTTATTTGGTCAGTGTAATTGGCAGTTGTTTGATATAAACATCTTGCTGTTGGAAAGGAATTGTAATACCGGCTTCGTTAAATGCGTGAGCAATCGCAGAGCAGAGTCGGCTGTTGACTTCGCTCAGTGAATCGCTGTTGTTCACCCAAGCGCGCAATTCAAAATTCATCGTGCCTGCGCCAAAGCCGAGCAGTAGTGCGGCGGTGGGTGGTGTGTCGATAATATCTCGGTCGTTTTTGGCAACCGTTAACAGTGTTTCAATGACTTTATTCGGGTCAACGGCTTGCGTGGTAGAAAGCGGCACGGTAATGCGGCGTTCTTGACTGGAGCGCGTCCAGTTGATGACTTGATCTGAGGCCAGTTTGCCATTCGGCACAATCACTTCTGCGCCATCTGAGGTGCGAATAATGCTGCAACGCATACCAATGTGCATCACCTGACCGTTAATCGTGCCGCATTGAATGGTGTCTGCCTGCTTGATGTTTTGTTCAAACAATAAAATCAATCCAGACGTAAAGTTATTGACGACATCCTGCAAGCCAATACCGATACCAACACCCAACGCGCCCGCCATAATGGCGAGTTTGGATAAGTCCATCCCCGTCATGCTGATGGCAGTAACAAAGCCGATCAGCACAATGCAATATTGTGTCAATGTACCAATGGCTTCTGGCACGCCGCGCACCATGTTGGTTCTGGGTGCGATGTCTTCCATCAAAATAAAGCGCAGCAGTTGTGATAATTTGAAAGAGAGCCAAATGGTGATGACGACGGACAAAAAGTCGCCGATAGAAATAGAAATGCTGCCAGCAGAAAAACTTTTTGCCAATAATGCACTGACAAAAATAACAATGCCATCCCACAAGGCAAATTGAGACAGTGTGAAATAAATCCAGAAAATTGAAAAAATCAGCGTCATCAATTTGCTGAAATAACGAATTAGCAGAGAGCGGTTGCTGCTGATGAGATGGCTAAATTCGCTGGCTGGCATATAGATGGCTGCCACGGCGATGTCGTTAAGAATGCCAGCCAGCACCACAAGGCACAAACCGGTATAGGTAGCGTGGGCTACGCCTGTCATCAAGAATTGTGAGAGCACTACGGCGCCAAACATATCTCCAACCATAGCCACCAAGGCAATCAACAAAGAGAGCCAGAGTGAAATACGTAGCGTTTTCCACAGCGTTTGTTTTTGATTTTGCACCGCAGCAGTGCGTCGCAGCACATAGATGCAGCCGCTAAAGCCTATGATGGCACAGCCAAATATCCACAGCCTTTGCAGCGCCGGTATGCTAATAGTCAGTGCGGACAATTCGTTGATAACAAAAAATAAAGTAACTAGCCATGCGAGCGGTTTGATGGATGTATGCAGCCGTGGAATGCCTAGGCGTGAAATGGGTGAAATTAACAGCAGCAATAAAACGCTTTTGAGTAACTGTGGAGGGTTGGGCAATATCGCCAGTGTGGAGAAAATAGCAAAGGCCACAATGGTGGAAATGGGTTTTTCTAGCAGTGGTAATTTTAGGTTTAGACCTATGTGATCGCGCTGGTTTTTTTCGTTAAAACGGCGCAGGCGGCGCAGGAAAAAAATAATGCCAATAATGGCCACAAAAATAAATTGCATATGAAACACATAGCGCGCCCCGTAGTGGCCTAGCAACTTCACCTGTAATTTGAAGGATTGTTTGGCACTGTCATCTATTTGAAAATCATCCCAGTGAATCTCCCAAATGGGTGGCTGGATATTGCTCAACAAATTGCTTTGCAAATAGCTTTCGTCGTTTTTGAGTGAGGCTTGTGCGTCGTCACACAAATCAATCAACTCTTGCCATTCTTGCTCCAGCGTGATGGCTTCTTGCAGAGGCACTGAGAGTTGCTTGCGCAAAGTGGCAATGGCATTCATTGCAGTTTTCAGGCTGCCGCCGTCGTAGTTTAATTCTGGTGCTGATTTAATTTGTATTTGCGTTTGTTTCCATGCCTGCTCATCGGTCGTGAGTTGTGCAATAGCCGCTTCTAATTCTGAGCCGCGATCACGAATTTTTTGTTGATCTTTGGTGAGTTGATCGCGGAAAAATCGCCACTGCGATTGGCTGGCGCGTATTTGGTCAATGCTAGATTTTCTGTCATTGATGATATTGGTGGTTTGTGTCTGCAAAGCGGATAGCTGTTTGCGAAATTGCGCTAAACGGTCATTGAGTTCTTCAAATTCTAGCGGTTGCATCACCGCAGGTTTGAGTTTTTCAATCAGTTTTTGTGTGGTGAGTGCTTGGTCGGCAATTTTGGTTAGCGTGATGGCCTGTTGCACGGCGGCATCGGGTGTGGCGGCTGTTTGCGCGGGAGCTGTGGTGGCGGGTTCGGTGTTTTGTGCGTGCGCTGTCGCGATGCTGCACAGCAGTGCGATGCCACAAATCAGTTGGTGCGATATTTTTTTCATGCGCTGTCAGAAGCCCCCATAGCAGAGGGCATCTTATCAATAGTGGCGCGCGATCAGTAGAGACTGCCCAATTGTGCCGTTTTTTCTTTGGTGGGTTTGGTGACGGCGCGGCTGGATTGCGCAATCGCAGCCGATAGTGTTTGCATCATCTCCGGTGTGGGTGCAGCACCATTGCCGTACAAGTGTTTTTCCAGCGCGAGCAAAACGGTTTGCACTGCCGGTTGCGCCAATGCGGCTTGTCGTTCCGGTGTGGTGGCCCACTGCGCAAGCGCAGGCTGGAGCTTGCGCCAGTCACCACTGGCAATGGCTTGCTGGAGATCGCTGATAGGATCAACCGGAGGTGGTGTAGTTTCGGTTTTAGCTGTCGGATGACCCGTGCGCACTTTTTGCTGCAAGTGATAGATGTAAACCGCCAATAAAAGCAGAGCGAGCAGGAGTGCGCCGACAATAATTTGCCAAAAGTGAGTGTTGGTTGGTGTGTGGGTAGCTGTTGTTATCGTGTTGCTAATGTTGTTAGGCGATGCAGCAGGCTGCGCAGGTGTTGCAGTAGGCGCTGGCGGTGTTGGCATCGCAGCATTAGGCAACACTTCAATGGTGGATTCCGCCAATTCTGCGTCGCGCCACTGTCCGGCATTGGTGTCGTACCAAGCGATGTGTATGGCAGGCAAGACTAGCTTTCCTGCTTGCGTCGCGATAATAGCGGCGCGGTCTTCGCGCGTACCGATATTTCCCTGTGAGCCTGCTTTATTATCAAACACAGGTTTTTCTGCATAGATTTTAGTGTTGTTACTCTGCATATCGGGTGCAGGAAGTTGCTCTGCGCTCAAGCCTTTGGCACGGATGCGTATTGTGCGCGTAAAAGCTGTACCGACCGTGGCTTGCGATTGCGCGTTTAATCCAGTGATTTGCTGCAAAATCTCTACCGAAGCAGCGGGGAGCCATGTTTTTCCTAGCGCATCAAGTGGCGGCATAACCTCCAGTTGTTTTTCTTCTGTGTCGCGCGTTATTTCTGTTGGTGCGGAGATAAAAAATCCAGAAATATGTTGCTGGGGTTCATCGACAATCGCTTGGAAAGTTTGTGCAGGAATAGTGATTTTCCCGCTGTGTTGCGGAAACAGTGCGTAACGCTGTTCGATCACCCATTCAGATAGACCGTTGGAGCCTGTGCGCTGATAACTGCGATTGCCGAGATCTTGTGTAATTACGCCTGCAATATGTGGTGGAGAAAAACGTACTTGCGGCGCACCCATGCGCGACACCAAGCGCCAAGCAATCACAGCTTGTTGTTGCGTATACACTTTCTGTTTGTCTAAATCGGTTTCTGTATAAATTTGTTGATCGGTTTGTGTGGTGCTTGATGATTTTTCATCCACATCAACGCTGATGGCTTCGCTGAAATCGCCGTTGATAGAAAAACTGGGGATCAATAATTTCCCTGTGCGTTTGGGAGATAACTCGTATTCCCAAGTGGTGCTGGCAGAAACATCACCATTGATAATGCGGATACCTGAGCTGGAGCTCTGTCGGCGGATATTAAATTGCTGTGCCAATTCACTGGTATCTGGCGCATCACCCGCACGTTCATCGTATTTCAGCGTGAGCGTCAGTGTTTCATTGCGGCTGATGTGTGTGCTGTCCACGCTGGCTGTGAGCTTTCCTGCCATTACTGTTTGTGCGCCAAACAGTAGCAGCGCGGTCAGCGCGCAATTTTTCAATAAGGATTTCACCAGCGCTCCTCCCCATCGTCTTCCGTCGAATGCCCTTGTTGCTGATCGAGTTGGTAGTAGTAATCAAATTTGTTGCGCAGCAGGCCGCCTGGGTCGTCCGGCACTACGTTGAGCATTTGTTTAATAGCTTGCTGTTTCTCGTTGTCTTGCTTGTTGCGTGCAGTAGCAGCTTCAGCTTGAGCTTGCTCCTGTTTTTTTTCTGGAAATTCTTTGTCGTGCTCTGTAGGGTTTTCTTGTGACTGCTTCTCTTTTTCGTCTTGGGTGTTGCTCAATGACTTATCTTGTGCGCTGTCTTTTATGTGGTCTTGCGGTGTTTGTTCCTGCTGTTTTTGCGGTTCTTGCGGCGATTTTTTTTGATCGCTAT
>CAZHQZ010000026.1:0-9390 GCA_964534675.1 uncultured Pseudomonadales bacterium
TAGCTGGTTTTATCAAACACGTTAAACACCATCAACAGACCGGCGCGCTCATTGATTAACTTGATGGTTTCGCCCGTGACTGGATCTTTCATGGTTTCGCCCTGCGCAAAAATCGCCAGCACGTTGCCCACTTCCAAGTTGTCGCGTTTGCCTTTGTCGATCAACACCACGTTCATCGCGCCGTATTCTTGCACGCCGCCAGCCACATCAATGACTTTGCCTTTGATGTCATTTTTTGGCGAGCTGGGGTAGAAGATGGCGTCGATGGCGCGCTCTTCGCTCGGTAGCAAGCGATCTTCGCCCAACACTTCACGCGTGCTGCGCAGAATGCTCATCTTGGCAATATCGCCTTCGGTCTGGGTGATTTTGGCGGTGCCAATATCAATGGCTTCTACGCCCAACACTTCGCCGGTGTTGTCATCGGTGTAGATTTTGCCTTTGCGGTAAATGCCGTAAGTGGGCACTTTCGGATCAAACTCGCCGCGCGCATTGATAGCATCGCCCGCGCCGGTGATAACGTGTTTTTCTGTACCCATCAACACATACGGTGCCGTTTCCAGTACGCCAGCGGAGACTACGCGGTTGCCGCTCAGGAAGGGCGCGACGATGTCCAAGGGAATGGCGGGAATCGGCGCTTCCAAGGGTTGCACGCGCACGCGCGGCTCTAAGCGGTTATCGCTGCTGGGCGACATTTTGACTGTGCCGCCACAGGGGTTGGCGCGCGTGACATCCAGTTGCGGTTTGCCATCCACAATATTGAGGTTGACGGTATCGCCGGGGTAGATCAGGTTGGGGTTGCAGATATCGGGATTGACGTGCCAGATTTTCGGCCATTCCCAAGGTTGTTGCAGAAACATGCCGGAGATCGCCCAGAGGGTATCGCCTTTTTTAACAACGTAGCTGTTGGGGTGGTTGGGCGCGAGCTTTACATCTTCTGCTGTTGCCACGGCGGTGAAACTCAGGAGAAACGCGCCAATCAGACCGATGGCGTTCCACTTCAGCGAATTGGTTTTTAGCATTGTTGTCATCCCATGATTGGGGGCGCCGCGTCCGGTGCCCGTGATGTAGCCTCGTGTATACTACGCCCTGAATTGTGGCAACTCAATATCTCAAGCCCGATATTAGCTTAAGTATCATCATGTTAGAGCCACAATCTGTCGTATTACTAGAAGTTCATCACAAAACTGCTGATTATTCTCGATAAGCCCACGCATCCTATGGCTCGATTGGAAATTTTAGAGTTCCCAGACCCCCGTCTCCGCCAGCGCGCCCAGCCAGTCGCGGTGGTGGACGATGCAGTGCGCCGCTTGGTCGATGACATGTTGGAAACCATGTACCAAGCGCCAGGGGTGGGCTTGGCCGCCACGCAGGTAAACGTGCATCAGCGCGTGGTGGTGATTGATGTGTCGGAAGATCAATCGCAGCCGCTGGTGTTTATCAACCCAGAAATCACTGTATTGGATGAAGCGCAGTGCGAGTACGACGAAGGTTGTTTGTCCGTCCCTGGTTTTTATGAAACTGTCGTGCGACCGGAACACGTGCGCGTCACCGCGTTGGATCGCGAGGGCAAACCGTTTGAAATTACGCCATCTGGCTTGTTGGCGGTGTGTATTCAACACGAAGTGGATCACTTAAACGGCAAATTGTTTGTCGATCACATTTCCAATTTAAAGCGCGATCGCATTCGCAAAAAATTGGAAAAAAAACACCGCGAGGGTGAATAACTTGCGGATTGTGTTTGCCGGCACACCGGATTTTGCCGCCACGCATTTGGCTGCTGTCTTGCAAAGCGGCACGCACGAGGTGGTGGCGGTGTACACGCAGCCAGATCGCCCTTCTGGTCGCGGAAAAAAACTCGCTGCCAGCCCCGTCAAACAATTAGCCGAACAGCACAGCATTGCCGTGTATCAGCCAGAACATTTTCGCGATGAACAGGATCGCATTGCACTCGCTGCGTTAAAGCCGGATGTGATGATCGTGGTCGCCTATGGTTTGTTATTGCCGCAAGCGGTGCTCGATATTCCGCGTTTGGATTGCATCAACGTGCATGCGTCTTTGTTGCCGCGCTGGCGCGGTGCTGCGCCGATACAACGCGCCATTGAAGCAGGTGATGCAGAAAGCGGCGTGTGCATTATGCAAATGGAAGCGGGTTTAGATACGGGGCCTGTGTTGGCGCGTGCCGTGTGCCCGATTGTTGCAGAGGATACCGGCGGCAGCTTGCATGATCGTTTAGCCGAGCTGGGCGCAAAAACACTGCTGCAAGCATTGGATGATTTGGCGGCCGGTGTATTAACGCCAGAAACGCAAAATAACGCGCTTGCTACTTACGCGAGCAAATTGAACAAGGAAGAAGCACATTTAGATTTTTCACGCGCAGTAATCGAATTGGATTGCCAAGTGCGCGCGTTTAATCCATTTCCCGTGAGTTGGTGTGTGTTGCCCAATGGCGAGCGTTTGCGCGTGTGGTCTGCACACGTTGAGCCGAGCGATAAAAAAATGTCTGCTGGCACGGTGTTGTCCTTAGATGCTAGTGGCTTGCGCGTAGCGTGCGGTGATGGCGTGTTGCTGCTGACGGAGTTGCAACTGCCCAATAGAAACCGCATGACGGTGCGCGAACTCGTCAACGGTCACTTGCTGCACTTGCAAGCGGGCGATCAACTCGCGTGAGCAAAAAAAATACCGTAAAAAATGTGCGCGTTGCGGCGGCGCAAGCGGTAGTGGATGTCACCAAGCACGGGCGTTCATTGGCCGAGGTCTTGCCCGCTGCACAAAAAAACATTGCAGAGCAGGATGCGGCGCTATTGGCAGAACTGTGCTACGGCACGCTGCGCTGCTTCTTTGAATTGGACGCGCTGGCAGCGCAGTTGTTGCAAAAACTGCCGCGCGATAAAGACGCCGACATTCATGCACTCTTGCTGATCAGTTTTTACCAGTTGCGCTATACACGCGTGGTCGAGCATGCGGTGGTCAACTTGGCGGTTGATGCCTGTCGCGCATTAAAAAAAGAGTGGGCAGGAAAACTTTTGAATGGCGTGCTGCGCAGTTATTTGCGCCAGCGCGAGAAACTGGATGCAACAGTAGCGCAACATCACAACCATCCCGATTGGTTGGCGCGAAAAATTACGCAGGCGTGGCCTGAACAATCGGCCGCAATTTTTGCAGCGAATAATGTGCGCGGTGGCATGACGCTGCGCGTCAATCGTCAGAGAAAAAATATCGACAATTATTGCGCTGCGTTAAATGGGGCAGGCATCGTTGGCGTGCGCAGTGCGGTTGCGCCAGAGGCAGTGTTGCTAGAGCAGGCAGTGAGCGTAAATGCATTGCCAGGATTTTTTGATGGCGATTGTTCGGTGCAAGATGTCGCCGCGCAGTTGTGCGCGCCGCTGTTGCGCTTGCAAGCAGGGCAGCACGTGTTGGATGCCTGCTGCGCGCCTGGCGGAAAAACTGGCCATATTTTAGAAACAGAGCAGCAGTTGGCGGAGCTGGTGGCAATCGACAGCGATGAAAAACGTTTGCAGCGCGTGCGCGACAATTTAGAGCGACTGCAATTAAGTGCGACTGTGCTATGTGCCGATGCCGCGCAGTGGCGCAGCGAAAAATTGTTTGATCGCATTTTATTGGATGCGCCCTGTTCCGGCACTGGTGTCATTCGCCGCCACCCAGACATCAAACATTTGCGCCGTGAAAGCGATATTGCCGCACTTGCGGTGCGTCAGCGTGAATTGTTGGAAGCGATGTGGCGTTTGCTAAAAACAGGCGGCGTGTTGCTCTACACCACTTGCTCAATACTGCCGCAGGAAAATAAACAAGTGATCGCCGATTTTCTCGCGCAACACACGAATGCTGAAATCGACGCAATTGATGTGGATTGGGGGCTTGCAACGCAAAACGGCCGACAATTACTGCCGGCCGCCGATCACGATGGATTTTTCTTTGCGCGCTTAAAAAAACGCGTTAGTTGTTAAAACGCAAACTTGTCTTCGGCAAGCGCCATCACGCTGTCTGCACCCGCAAGGGCTGCGGTGGCGTGCATGCCGGTGCGCGGCAACAGGCGATCAAAGTAGAAGCGCGCGGTGGTCAATTTGCTGGCGTAAAAACCGTCGCTGTCTTTGCCGGCGGCGATGTTTTCCAGCGCGACTTTTGCCATTTGCGCCCACATAAAACCGAGCACGGCGTAGCCGGAGAACATGGTGAAATCGACCGAAGCTGCGCCCACTTCTTCCGCGTTTTGCATGGCGCGCTCACCAATTTTCATGGTGATGTCGCCCCACTGCGTATTCACCGCGGCCAGTGCTGTGCACAGTGGTTCCATGTCGGCATTGGCTTTGTTGGCTTCGCAGAATTTGTGAATTAGTTTGGTGACATTGCGCAGCAGCGCGCCGCCAGAGCCCATCACTTTTCTGCCGATTAAATCCAGTGCTTGAATGCCGGTGGTGCCTTCGTAAATGGTGGAGATGCGCACATCGCGCACAATTTGTTCCATGCCGTGTTCGTGGATGTAGCCGTGACCGCCGAACACTTGCATGCCGAGGTTGCACACTTCAATGGCGCTTTCTGTGCAAAATGCTTTTGCAATCGGCGTCAATAAATTGAGCAGGTCATCTGCTTCTTTGTGCTGTTCTTCGCTGCCGTGGTTGATGCGATCCACCAACTGCCCGCACCAGTACAAGAAGGCGCGCTGACCTTCGGTAATTGCTTTTTGTGTCATCAACATGCGGCGCACATCAGGATGCACGATGATCGGATCGGCTTCGCCGTCTGGATTTTTTTTGCCGGTGAGTGAGCGCATTTGCAAACGCTCATGCGCGTATTTCAATGCGCCTTGGAAAGACGCTTCGCTGAGCGCGAGACCTTGCTGTGCGGTGCCGAGGCGCGCGGTGTTCATCATGTTGAACATGATTTCCAAGCCTTTGTTTTCCTCGCCGATGATGTGGCCAACAGCGCCATCAAAATTCATCACGCAAGTGGCGGAGCCTTTCAAACCCATTTTCTTTTCGATAGAGCCGCAGCTCACCGCATTAGCTGCGCCGAGAGAGCCGTCTGCGTTCACTAAAATTTTTGGCACGATAAACAGCGAAATACCTTTAGTGCCTTTTGGTGCGCCTTCAATGCGCGCCAACACCGCGTGAATGATGTTGGAGGTCATGTCGTGTTCACCGGCAGAAATAAAAATTTTGGTGCCGGAAATTTTGTAAGTGCCATCCGCTTGTTTCACTGCCTTGGTGCGCAGCAGGCCGACATCCGAGCCGCAGTGCGCTTCGGTCAAACACATGGTGCCAGCCCATTCGCCCGCGATGATTTTGGGGATGTAGAGCTGTTGCTGTTCGGGCGTGCCGCCGTGCAGCAGGCAAGTGGTGGGCGCGTGTGCGAGGCCTGGGTACATGGTCCATGCCCAGTTGGCTGCGCCCATCATTTCACCGATGGCGGTGCCGAGTGAGCTAGGCAAGCCCTGACCGCCAAACTCGGTGGGCAGACCAAAGCCCTGCCAGCCGTCGTTGCAGTATTGGTGGTAAGCCTCGCCAAAGCCGCGCGGCACGGTCACTTTGCCGTTGTCGAAATGGCAGCCTTCCTCGTCGCCCACTTTGTTGAGTGGTGCCAGTACTTCTTCGGCAAATTTGCCGGCGTTTTCCAGAATCATGCCCACTTCGTCTTCGCCCAGCGCGCTGCAACCGTCGAGGTTTTGGTAGTGGCTGATGTCGAGCAAGTCATTGAGGACAAACTGGATGTCGCGTAAAGGGGCGTGATAAGTAGGCATGCGGCAACCTCATAGGATTCGTGAATCGAGCGGAGCATTATAGAGGCTGTCAGCCCTTACAATACGCTCTATTGTTTTCGATGAATTGCTGCATGGCTGCCTCTCTGCTCCCCGAAAAACCGCTGGTGATTTCACCGTCGCTCGCCGCCACACTCGGTTTGGAGGAGGCGGTGTTGTTGGCGGTATTGCACGAATTGTTTTTGCATCGCGCACAGGGCGGTTGGTTGAAAGCGGAAGAGTCGTTGTTGTCGCATTTTTTGCCGTTTTGGCAGCCGCAAGACGTGCAGCGCGTAGCCGCAAGTTTGTGTGATAAAGGTGTGCTGCATCTGCGCTCGGCGCCCTATCTCAGCAGCGGCGTGTTGGATTTTCATCTCGGCGACGAAGAACCCTCGCTGGTAAAAGCCCTGCCGCAAAGCAAACCAAAAACCGTGGCGACAACAGGGCGCGCTGCCTTGATCGCACCAAACTGGCAGCCGGATGCCGAAGTGCAGCGCCAGTTGATACAGCTCGGTGTAGCGCAAGAATTTATTGCACAACAAGTGCCGGAGTTTGTGCGCTACTGGCACGAGCGCGGCGAAGCGCATCACGCTTGGAATAGTCGCTTTCAAAAACAAGTGCAGCGGCTGTGGCGCGATCATGAATTGCACGCGGCGAAATTGCGCCAAAACACCGCCATGGTGGATGGATGGCAGCCCGGCAGTGATGTGCTGGAAATTTTATTGCGCGCCGGCGTAGAGCGTGATTTTATTCACGACAGCGTGCCGGAGTTTGTGTTGTATTGGCGTGATCGCGGCGAGTTGTCGACCACATGGGACAGTAAATTTTTGCAGCATGTGCGTCGGCAGTGGGCAATTTTTACCGCGAAGTTGGTCAACGATCCCACGCCGCGCGCTATCAGCGCGCAGTGGCAGCCATCAGCCGATGTGTATGATATTTTGCAGATGGCAGCGATAGATGCCGATTTTGCGCGGCAACAAGTGAGTGAGTTTGTGTTGTACTGGTTAGACAGCAAACAAGTGCACAGCAGTTGGAACAGTAAATTTTTGCATCATGTGAAATACCGTTGGGCGCGTCGCCACGAGCAAAATTGGCAAGGAGAAAACGATGGTTTCATTGCCACTCACACCGATAGGAGTTGGGCCGATGGTCTCTGATCTCACTGCACAAAATACTCCGGCATCATCCGGAGTGCCGCGCGAGGCAGTGATCGACGCGGTGAATCAAATGTTCGCTGAATTCGCATTGGTTTATCACAATCAATATCAAAAAGCGTTTTCCGATAAAGAAAAATTATCACTGGCAAAACGCCTGTGGTTGTCGCATTTGGCGGCGTATTCACCGGAGCAAATTTTGGCTGCGGCGCGCCGTGCCACTCATGAATCGGAATACCTACCCACCGTGCGCGGCGTACTGAAGTATCTCGAAAGTAGCAGCGGTCTGCCCGATGCTTACGATGCCTACCGCGAAGCCTGCCTCGCACCTTCGCCGAAAGTGGAGCAGCGTTGGTCGCATCCGGCGGTGTATCTCGCCGGGCAGGAAACCGGCTGGTATTTTTTAGCCACGCAAACCGAAAAAATTTCACGCCCTGTGTACGAGCGTCACTACCGTGCGCTGTGCGAGCGCGTGGCCGCCGGTGAAACCCTGCACTTGCCGGAGGTGTTGGAGCTGCCAGAGCCGGAACACCACTCGATGACGGCGGAAGAGCGTCAGGCTGCTGTGCGCGCCCTGCGGGAGAAAGTGGGCTTGTAACCCCACATTCCGCCTAGGTTGATTTGCGTCTGTGAGCGGGCGGCGGCGCTGGCTATGATGCGCGCATCATATTTTGGAGGGCTATGCCGTGAGTCAGCCTGAAACGGTAGAAGTCGATTACTTGGTGGTGGGCAGCGGCGCGGGGGCGCTGACCAGTGCGCTGCGCGCACACGATCTCGGTTTGAAAACGCTGGTGGTGGAAAAGAGCAGCTACTACGGCGGCACCTCGGCGATGTCGGGCGGCAGTATCTGGATTCCCAACAACCATTTGATGCCAGCCGTCGGCGTGCCAGACAGTGATGAAGAAGCACTCACTTACTTGAAAGCGCTGACAGAAGGAGAGGTGGAGGAGTCGCGCCTGCAGGCCTATATCAGCAAAGGGCGCGAAATGCTGGCGTATTTGGAGATGCGCGGTGATCTGTACTGCGAGGCGCTGCCGGCATACAGCGACTACTACCCCAATGTGCAGGGTGCCAAACCCGGTGCGCGCACCTTGGAGGCCAAGCGTTTTAGCACCCTGAAATTGGGCTTGGACTTGCGCCAACTGCGCCCGCCGCATCCGGCCTGCACCACCTTCGGCCTGCTGCACATGTCGGCAAAAGAAGCGCAGCACGCGGTGTACGGTCACTGGACGGCTACCCTGCAAATGCTGCAAAACATGGCGCTGTATTTGCTCGGCTTGCCGCTGCGCCTCATCGCCCCGCGCAGCACGCGCGTGACGCTGGGCAACGCGCTGATTGCGCCGCTGCGCCTGGGTTTGAAAAAACGCGGTGTGCCGCTGTGGTTGAACAGCCCGGCGAAAGGCTTGTTGGTGGAGGATGGGCGTGTGGTGGGTGCCCTCGTCGAGCGCGAAGGCAAGCGCGTCACCGTGCGCGCGGCAAAAGGTGTGCTCTTGGCGAGCGGTGGTTTTGAACACAACCCGCTGTTGCGCCAGCAATATCTGCCGCATCCCACCTCTACCGATTGGTCAGCAGCCAATAAACACAACACTGGCGATGCGCTGGCGATGACAAATACATTGCAGCCCGCATTGCGTTTAATGGATGACGCCTGGTGGTCGCCCGCTGCTGTGGTGCCAAGCTCCGCGCCCGCGCACGCGCTGGTGTTTGAAAAAAGCATGCCGCACGGTTTGTTTGTGAACGGTCGCGGCGAGCGTTTTACCAATGAATCCGCGCCCTATATTGATGTGGTGAACGGCATGTACGCCAATCACACCAAAGAGCGCCAAGCCGTTCCCTGCTGGATGATTTTCGATGCGCACTACCGCCGCAAAACCGCAGTAGCGGGTGCGATTTATCCTTCCACCCTGATGCCAGATAGCCGAGTGCCGAAACGCTATTGGAATCGCTTGCTGTACAAAGGCAGCACGCTGCCGGAATTGGCGCGCGCTATCGGTGTGGATTCGCAGCGCCTGCAAGAAACCGTGCTGCGGTTTAATCGTTTTGCGCAAACCGGTATCGACGAAGATTTTTTGCGCGGCGGCAACGCTTCCGATCGCTACTACTCAGACCCCGCCTGCCAACCCAATCCAACGCTCGGCGCGCTGGAAACCGCACCGTTTTATGCCGTGCCAGTGGTGGCGGGCGACATCGGTACCAAGGGCGGTTTATTGACCGACGCGGATGCGCGCGTGCTGCGCGAAGACGGTTCTGCCATTGAAGGATTATTTGCCTGCGGCAATTGTTCCGCTGCCGTGATGGGTCGCTCCTACGCTGGCGCAGGTTCCACCTTGGGGCCCGCGATGGTGTTTGGTTTTATTGCGGCGGAAACAGCGGCGCGATAGCGAGAATAGTTTTTCTCTGTTAATTTCTCGTGCAGTTCTGCAAGGAGAGGCCGCGATGGCGCTGATAAAAAAAATATCCCCGTGGCTGCAAGCCGGTTTGCTG
>CAZHQZ010000026.1:9490-14461 GCA_964534675.1 uncultured Pseudomonadales bacterium
GTGACGCGCGTAAAAACCAACGGTGCCTTGGACAGCAGTTTTAGCAGTGATGGCGTGGCAATGGCCGATGCGGGCAGCGCGAGTGCGCGCGCTTACGCGGTGGCTACGCGCAGCGACAATTCTGTATTAGCAGCGGGTTGCACCAATCAAGGTGGCACTACCGGCGATGATTTTATGTTGGTGCATTTCAACAGCAACGGCGAATTGGATAACAATTTTGGCAGCGGTGGCGGCGCATTGACGGATATTGGCGGCGGCGATGATTGCGCCTACGGCATCATCAAACAAAAAGATGGAAAAATTGTTTTACTCGGCGAAACTAATATTGTGCGCAGCGAAATTCCCAGCCGCGATTTTGGTTTGGTGCGCTACCAAAGCAACGGCAATCTCGATAATAGTTTTTCTGGCGATGGTAAAGCGAATACAGAATTTCGCACCAATGACGATGCAGTGGCGCGCGCCGGCATTCAACAAAAAGATGGCAAATTGGTGGTTGTCGGTTCCAGTGCGCCATTGAGCGGTGGCGATCGCGATTTTGCGATTGCGCGCTATTTAAGTGACGGTTCACTGGATAGCAGTTTTGGCAGTGGCGGTCGCGTGTTGACCGATATTGAAGGCGATGACGATGTTGCCACCGGCGTGATTCAACAATGGGACAACAAATTATTGGTAGCAGGCAACAGCAGCAACGGCGATGGGGTGTTGGTGCGCTACAACACCAATGGCACGCTGGATACCAGTTTTGGTGTGGGCGGTATTTTAATTACGTCATTGTCTGGCGGCTTGGTCATCAATGGTTTGGCTTTGCAGGGCGATGGACAAGTGGTCGCGGCGGGATTTTCATTTGCTTCCGGCAATTATGTGATGGCGACTTTGCGTTATTTGTTTGATGACGATGATAACGATGGCGTGTTAGATACTGCGGATAACTGTCAATACGTTGCCAATGCCAGCCAAGACAATCACGACGCGGATGCGCTCGGCGATGCCTGCGACGATGACGATGACAACGACGGCGTGTTGGATGTCAACGATGCATTCCCGTTTGACCCAAGCGAGTGGGAAGACACTGATGGTGATGGCATCGGCAACAACGCCGATCCTGATGATGACAACGATGGCGTGCTGGATGGCGATGATCCGTTTCCGCTCGATCCGTTTTTATTGGCGCGCGTTATCGGCGCAAAAGGTGATAAAGCCGGTTACAGCGTGGCGCTGGTGGGCGATGTTAACGGCGATGGTTTTGCCGATATTTTAGTGGGCAAGCCAAAAGCTGATGTGGTGCTGCCGTCGCAAACCAAAAAATCGCTGGATGTTGGCGAGGCGGTTTTATTGTCAGGGCAAGATGCTTTAGCGCCGCCACTGCATGTATTTTCTGGCGCAGCCAAAGGTGATGAATTTGGAACGGCAGTGGTGGCATTGGGTGACGTGAATGGTGACAGCGTGCCAGATTTTGCTATCGGCGCACCAAAAACTGATGAAGTGGATATTGTTACTGGAAAAATTGTGAAGAAAGATCGCGGTAGCGTCACCGTGTATTCCGGCGCAGATTTTTCAGAGATTTTTACACTAAACGGTGATGCAGCGGGAGATAATTTTGGTGCAGCGATTGCCGCTGCTGGTGATGTGGTGGGCAGCGACAGCCGCGCAGATTTTATTGTTGGTGCGCCGAAAGCGGATGGCGTGGATCCTATTACGTTGAAGCCGATGAAAGATGCGGGTGCGGCGTATTTGTACAGCGGCATAGATGGTACGCGACAACACACGTTTACTGGTGCAGCCAAGGGCGATAATTTCGGCGCGAGCCTCGCTGGCGGTGCAGACCTCGATCAGGATGGCGTTGCCGATATTGCCATCGGTGCGTATCGCCATGATCCGCTAGACCCAGTAACCAACAAACCGCGCAAAGACGCGGGCAGTGTGTATGTGTACAGCAGTGCATCACCTTACAGTTTTATTACGCAACTTGATGGTCAAAAAGCCGGTGATAATTTTGGTTTTTCTCTGGCAGTGGTGAATGAAGGGCAAGATGCATTCCGTGATTTGTTGGTGGGTATCCCGCGCGCCGACATCACCGTCGGTAGCAAAAAATTACTTAACGCAGGTAAAGTGTCTTTGTTTAATCTTGCTGCCGGCATACCGCTGTACAACGTGCAGGCGGACACACCGCAAGCCGGCGCGTTGTTTGGCTCGTCAGTAGCGGCGGCGGGTGATGTTAACGCATCCGGCAGTGAATCTTTTGTGGTGGGCGCGCCGAAAACGGACACTGTGGTTAATGGCAAAAAATTAAAAGACGCAGGGCAAGTTGTTGTGCACAGCGCGGCAGCCGGTGGCGCGGTGGTGTTCGCGGTGGATGGAAAAATTGCCGGCGGGCAAGCGGGTTTTTCTGTCGCGGGTGGCAAAGATTTTAATAATGATGCCAATGACGATATCTTGATCGGCTCGCCGTTTGCACTATTCAATAAGTTATCGAAAGCCGGTATTGCCGAAGTGATTTCTGGCAAAGAAGCATCGGCCGCTTGGCCGCCTTAATTGTGAGTAAATAATGAAATATTGGTTGATGAAATCCGAGCCAGAAACCTTTGGCATTGAGCATTTAAAAAAACGTCCGAAACAAACCGAGCCGTGGGATGGTGTGCGCAACTATCAAGCGCGCAACATGATGCGCGACGAGATGCAGGTAGGCGATAAAGCATTTTTTTATCACTCCAACTGCGCGGAGCCTGGTATTGTCGGCATCGTAGAAATTGTGAAAGCGGGTTACCCCGATGTCACCGCGCTGGATCCTGAAAGTGATTACTACGACCCCAAAGCCACGCCGGCAAATCCGCGCTGGTATCGCGTCGATGTGAAGTTTGAAAAGCAGTTCGCGCAAACGGTTTCACTCGCCACACTCAAACAACATCCGCAATTGGAAGGTATGGCAGTGCTGGCGCGCGGCAGTCGTCTGTCCATCACGCCGGTGACGAAAGCGCAGTGGGGTTTTATCCTAGGGCTGTGTTGATGCTTGCTGCGGCGAGCATTTCTTGCCTGCGCTGTATGCCCAACTCAATCAATTCGCCGTAATTGGGTTTGCCGCGGTTGGCATCACCTAACATGGCATTCAGCAAGTTGTGATCTTGTCGATAGCGAGGGTCTTGGGCTATCGCACGCACAGCTTCCATAGACAAGTGGCTGCGCGTTAAATCAAACAACTTGAAATAGTAAAGATAGATATCTTCGGTGAGTTTCTCAGATGAGGCGAGTAGCTGTGCATCTTGAAATTTTTCCTGTATAGGATAGTTGGGGAAATAAGCCATGCTGTTGTAAAACGTGGAATCCATGGCTTTAGGGATTTGTAACAGCAGTTCGAGCGTTTCGCGCAAGTCGTCTTCTTTGTCGAATTCTGTTTGCGGGATTAAATCAAACGTGGCAGCGGGGATACCGGAGTCCACAATTTCTTGTGCGGCTGTAGTCACGCGGCCAATTTTTGTAGGGCGGTTATACACTTCAGTCAAAATGCGGTAGCTGCCAGATTGCACGCCCATAGTGATGGCATGACAGCCGGCATCGCGCAGCAGTGCCAATGTTTTGGAGTTGTGCGTGGTAGGGTAGGTATAGCAGAAAAACGGCAAACCAATTTCTGTTTTGTAGAGTGATAAAAAATCTTCCAGCCAGCGCGGATTAACGGTAAAAACATCATCCATAAAGGTGACGGTTTTGTAGCCGAGCACCTCTTTTGCATACCGCAGTTCACGAATGGCTTTTTCTGGCGACATGCGGCGCAAAGAATCTTTTTTACCGAAGGTATTTTGATAAAAACTTTCCACACAAAATGAACAAGAGAACGGGCATCCGCGCTGCGTCATGATTTGGTATGACTTGTCTTGATTGTGTGCATTGGGTGTGATTTCGCGCTCAAAGCGTTTGCCATTGATAAAAGCAAAATACAGCGCTTCCCAGCAAGGTGTGGCAATGTCTTCCAAGTTAGACACGGGGCGTTTGTCGTTTTTTTGGATGGTGCCATCGGGTTGGCGAAACCAAGTGCCAGCGATGCCATCCAGTGTTTCATGGCGATCCAGTCGATTGGCAATTTCCACAATCACTTCTTCGCCTTCACCCACACAAACCAAATCCGCGTGTGCAATGGAGCGTTCCGGCTCAATGGTGGGGCCGGTGCCGCCCCACAAAATAGGCTGCTGAAAATGTTCGCGCAAATGCGCTGTCACCGCTTCAGCTTGCTTCATGGCGTGACTGAGGCAAGTTATGCCTATGGCATCTGGTTGAAACTCATTCAGCAAGGTGACTAGGTGCCGCAATTCGTGCGGTTTATTTTTTTTCCACGCAGAGGTGTCATTGAGTGAAGCACCGTGCGCGCCAACCGCGTAGCCGCGCATCGGCACGTCGCCCAATTCAAATTCATCGCGGTCAAAGTTGGGGTAGGGCACAACTTCCTGCCGCTTAAAAAAAATCACTTTGGGTTGATGATCGTGGGCGAGCAGTTGCCCCGCCAGTTGTGCGCCGGTGATGGTCATGCCGTAAAACAGTTTGATGATTGCTATCTTGGCCATGAGGGTACTGCAAGCCTGAAGGTCATAAAGCGATCTTTTGACCATACACCAGAAACTCGGCGGCAGAAAGATGCAATGCGCGCCACGGTTGCCCCCAGCCTAGCCTGTCCGTAGACTGCGCCTTCACCTTTACCAAGCCCTGTTGCGCCATGCCAGCACCCATTCCCGCTGATTCGGTAGGCATCGTCAGCCCTCAACAGATCGATTTCCCTGGTCCGATAGCGCTTCTGTCGGGGCGCACGCTGCCGAGCGTTCGCTTGATGTACGAAACCTACGGCACGCTGAATGCCGCACATAGCAACGCAGTGCTGATTTGTCACGCGCTGTCTGGCCATCATCACGCGGCGGGTTATCACAGCGCCGACGACGACAAACCCGGCTGGTGGGATTACTACATCGGCCCCGGCAAACCCATCGACAC
>CAZHQZ010000027.1:0-2601 GCA_964534675.1 uncultured Pseudomonadales bacterium
CAGAGGAAAATAATTGTTATGTTGCTGATTCGTAATGCTTTACCGCTGACTTTGGCGCTCTCTGCCGCCCTGCCTGCTTGGGCGAACGATGCCGCCGTGCCCAGCAGCGACCTAGAAACCACCATCGTCACCGCCGTGCGCAGTGATGTAGAAGAGAAGCAAGTCGCCCGCCCATTGGCTGTGGTATCCAAAGAGAAAATCCAGCAAAAACAAGCCACTTCCACGGCAGAAGTGTTGAAGAATGAAACCAATATTGAGGCGACCGGCGGACCGCGTGCCGAAAGCCAGTTGGTGAATATTCGCGGCTTGGAAGGCCAGCAAGTGCTGCAAACCGTGGATGGCGTGCGGCAAAACTTTGGCTCCGGTCACCGCCCCAGCTTCTTCCTAGACCCCGTGCTGCTGCGCAGCGTAGAAGCATTGAAAGGCCCTTCGAGCAGCTTGTGGGGCTCTGGCGCAATTGGCGGCGTAGTGGCGCAGAACACCGTCAACGCCAGCGATATTTTGAAACCAGATCAAGACATCGGTGGCTTGATTAAGTACGGCTACAACGACAACGGCGAAGCCAGCGCCACCACACTCGCCGTGGGCGCGCGCACCGACACCGTGGATTTACTGGCTTCCAGCTACTACCGCGACAGCAATGACATTGAATTGGGACACAAAGGCTATCGCGGCAGCGACACACTGGAAAACTCCGGCAACCGCAACCAAGGCGCACTCCTTAAAGGGCAGTGGCAAATTACAGACGCACAAAGTTTGGCGATTAATTTGCGCAAATCAGAAGCGCACGGCAGCGTACCCACCAACAGTGCCGCGCCGGTATCCCCCACTGACAATTATTTAATTCAACGCGACACAGAAAACGAAAATATTTCACTGGATTACCGCATCAAAACCGATTCACCGCTCGTCAACGCACAAGCGATGGTTTATCAAAATAAAACGGAAATGGATGAATCGCGTTTGAGTGATGGTCGCAGCGACAGCACTGAACTCAAAACGCGCGGCTTTGCGCTGAACAACAGCTCAGATTTTGGCGGCATCAATTTATTGTACGGCATCGACGGTTACCACGATGATTTTTCCACGCAACGCGGCGGCACAAACAGACCCACACCGCCAGAGGCGACCGTCGATGTGCGCGGCACGTTTGTGCAGGCAACGATCCCACTTGTAAAAGATGTGCTGCGCACCGAACTCGGTATTCGCCACGACAAATTTGAAACCGAAGCTGAAAACTTAAATGTATCGCGCAAAGACAGCGCCATTTCACCCTCGGCGGCACTGGTGTTGCAAGCAACCGACTGGATGGAAATTGCTGCGCGATATGACGAAGCCTTTCGCGCACCGAGCACCGAAGAAATGTATACCACCGGCACACACTTCTGTATGTTCCCCGGTTTCTGTAACCGCTTTGTTTCCAACCCAGACTTGGAAGCGGAAGATGCAGCCAACAAAGAATTGTTAACGCGCATGCACTGGGACAACGTGATTGCCAGCAATGACAAATTGGCGTTCAAGGCCTCTGTGTTTCGCAACGACGTCGATAATTTTATTGAGCAAATTGTCACCGCACCCACTTTTTTTCCGGTGATGGATCCCGGTCACACCACTTGGGTAAACGTGGATAAAGCGCGCATCAAAGGTTATGAATTGGAAGCGCGCTACCAGTGGGATAATCTCGCCACGCGCATCAGCTACGGGCAAACGCGCGGCACTGATCGTGAAACGGGCGAAGCACTTACCAATATTCCTGCCGATAAATGGGTTATCGACACCAGCTACACATTTATTCCCGAGCAAAAACTGTTAGCGGGCGTGCGTTTAACGCATGCAGCGGCGCAAAATCGCAAACCCACTTCAACCGCGAACGAATACGACGGCTACAACATTGCCGATGTCTACACGAGCTGGCAACCCGTAGGCGACAACCTCACACTAGACCTCAGCATCAACAACATCACCGATGAATACTATCGCGTGGCGTTTCAAGAGTTGTATCAACCGGGGCGTGAAGTGCGCGCTTCCGTCACCTACCGTTTCTAATTTTTTATACAGGAGAGTTTTTAATGAGCCATCCAGCAGACAGTAACGCCAGCCCAACATTAGCTGGCTCAGAAGCTCTAACGCTGCTGCAACAGATCAGCACTTGGGGCAACACCACCACCATCGTGCTGCACGGCGGCTGTGTATTCGAATTCAAAGGAGAATTCCCCACTGGCGAAATCGCAGAAGGCTATTACAACTTAAAAGGCAAAACCGGTTTTGAAGGGCATTTGAATTTGGATGCTATCAAAACCATTCAATTTCAAAGCAAAAACCATCGTGGGCGAGAAAGTCATGCGCTGGTTTTTACCGATAAAAACGGCGATGCCATTTTCAAGATTTTCCTAGGACGCGATGACAGCGGCGCCTTGTTGCAGCACCAAATCCACCATTTTGAAACACTCCGCCAGCAAGCCATTGCTGGTTAATTTTTCCATCACGAGGTAACACCATGACCGCATCCAACCTAAAGCAAACCACACAAGACAATTTACAAGGTGAGATTTCTGAGTTCATCAGCACACAAAAAAGTTTGATTTTGTCTTCTATTGATCC
>CAZHQZ010000027.1:2701-7750 GCA_964534675.1 uncultured Pseudomonadales bacterium
AGATTTCTGAGTTCATCAGCACACAAAAAAGTTTGATTTTGTCTTCTATTGATCCACAAGGTCAGCCCTACGCCTCTTACGCACCCTTTGGCATTGGCGATGAGTGTTTATACGTTTTGTTGTCTGACATTGCCTTGCACGCTGTCAACTTAAAACTCAACCCCACACCTTCCGTGATGATTATTCAAGACGAAAGCGCCGCAGGTGAATTGTTTGCGCGTCTGCGCGTCACTTATCGCGTTGAAGCTACCGAAATTGCACACGATGCCGGTGCAGCATATGACGCAGGCATTCAAGCCTTGGTAGCGCGCCACGGTCAGCGCATCAATGAGCTGCGCCAACTGAGCGATTTTCATTTATTCCAGTTGCAACCGGTCAGCGGGCGTTTTGTAAAAGGCTTCGGCCGTGCTTACGACTTCAGCGGCAAATCCCTCAATGGCAATAGCATCTCGCATCTGCGCGACGGGCACGTCAAACGTCCGGCGGCTTAATACCAATACAGCGACCAAAGCCCGACTTCATGTCGGGCTTTTTTATGCGTCGCTATCGCATACAATTCTGCTCCTCACGTCTCGGTCAATCTCGGAGCAGCACATGGCAGCCACTACCCCCAGCATTCCTGCATCGCATCACGACATTGTTAAAGGCAACAACTATGCGCAAGTGGCAATGGTGATGCCGGACGGCTCGCTGGCCAACAACGTGGTGGCTTTTGTGTGGGATGGCGAGTTTGTGCGTTTCAGCACCATCAAATCGCGCCAAAAATATAAAAATCTTGCCAACGATCAGCGCGTCGCATTGTGCATTGTCGATCCAAAAAATCCGTGGCGTTATATAGAAATTCGCGGCACGGTGGAGATTCAAGAAGACAGTGAAAGACGTTTCATCAACAGCATTGCTAAAAAATACATGAATCAAGATCACTACCCCTTCGATCAACCCAACGATGTGCGCATAACGTTTACTGTGAAGCCCACGCGCATACGCGCTGAATATGTGCACGCCGCCGATGGCACACCCGAAAACATTGGCATCCAACGCGGGTAAGGAGAAAAAATGACCGCGCAACCTTCCACACTGAAACGCTGGCTCGTTGTTTTTTTCGGCTGCCTGTTATTGCTGCTGGCTCTCGCGGGCTACAAAGTTTTGCAAATTCGGCATTTGATGGCGATTGCTGCTTCCTACCCAGAGCCATCCGAAACGGTTGAAGCGGAAACCGTAAAAACAGAAAACTGGCAAGACAGCGTCACAACAGTGGGCGAAGTGTTGGCACCGCAAACGGTGGAGTTGCGCAACGAGTTGGAAGGCCGTGTGATTGCTGTCGGTTTTCATGCTGGTGACACCATCAAAAAAGATCAAATGCTGTTGCAGTTGGATGCCAGCGAAGACATTGCGCAACTGCGCGCCGCGCAGGCCGATGCGCAACTCGCGCAAACTGCACTCACACGCTACGCAAAATTGGTCACGCAAAAATTGGTGAGCCGCGAGCAATACGATCAGGCACGCGCGCAATTTGCCGTCGCCACTGCACATGCACAGGCACTGCAAGCCACGATCGACAAAAAAACCATCACCGCGCCGTTTGATGGTCGCGCGGGTTTGCACCATTTGCAGCCTGGGCAATACCTCGCCGCAAACACCGTCATCACGCAATTGGTTGGCTCGCTGGCAACGGTGTGGGTGGATTTTTCACTGCCGCAACAGCAGAGCGGTATTGCTTTGGAAACACCTGTCAGCATCAATGCCAGCGGCACACTGACCACGCCGCTCGCCGGAAAAATTATTGCATCGGATTCTGCGATTTCTACGACATCGCGCAATAAAAAATGGCGCGCGGCTGTAAACAACCCCGCTGAAAAACTGAAACCAGGCATGTTGGTGGATGTACAAGTACCTGTCACGGCGGCACACAGCGTGATCGCCATTCCTGCAACAGCAGTGCAATACAGCGATGCGGGTAATTTTGTGTATGTGATTACGCCCGCAGAAAAAAATACGCTGCGCGCCACTGCACGCACGGTCACGCTAGGCACAGAAAAAAATCAACGCGTGGTGATTGAAAGCGGTTTGCACGTCGATGAACGCATCGCTACCAGCGGCTCTTACAAATTACACAACGGCATGTTGGTCAACATCAAAGATGCCGAACAGGAAACCGCACAATGAGTGATGTTGCACATCGCTCCTCGCCGATGGATATTTTCATCAAGCGCCCCATCATTGCGGTGGTGATTTCACTGGCCTTGATTGCCGTGGGGCTTTACGCCGCACACAAATTGCCCGTGTTGCAATTTCCGCGCATCGAAAGTTCATCGCTGGTAATCACTACTCCGTTTGTCGGCGCATCTGCAGAGCGCGTGCAAGGTTTTATTACAGATCCGATTGAACGCGTCGCCGCTACCGTCCCTGGCGTAGATTATGTGGATTCCACCACCCTCGCCGGCATGAGCACCGTCACCGTGTGGCTCAAACTCAATGAAAACAGCACGGCGGCATTGGCAGAATTAACGGCGCGCTTGCAACAAATTCGCTACGAATTGCCCGCCGGTGCAGAAGACCCTGCGATTCAAGTGAATCGCGCGGATAAACAAGGTGCCGGTTTTTATTTGGATGTGCCAATTACCGGATCGCACACACGCGCTTCGATCACCGATTACCTCACACGCAACGTCAATCCGCGTTTAGCCGCCATCCCAGGTGTGCAGCGTATCGGTATTGAAGGCGGCCGCGCACCGGCTATGCGCATTTGGTTGGATCCATCTAAATTACAAGCCTTTAATCTCAGTGCCAGTGATATTGACGCGGCACTGCGCGGCAATAATTTAATTGCCACCATCGGGCGCAGTGAAAACAACTGGCAGCGCATCGATTTACTCGCCAATACCACGCTAAAAACACCCGAAGATTTTGAGCAACTGATTGTGCGCGAAAGTAACGGCGCACAAATTCGCCTGCGCGATGTGGCGCAAATAAAATTGGGCGAAGTGGAAGGCGAAAATAATGCGCGCATGGACAACCGCGATGCCGTTTACATTTCAGTTTGGCCGCTGCCGGGCGCGAATGAAATTGAAATTGCCGATGCACTGTACAAAGAACTGGCGTCGATCAACCCAACACTGCCGCAGGGTATGCACATCGGCATCGGTTACGACATCACTTTGTATATGCGTTCGGCGCTGCGCGAAATTTTTCACACACTGGCTGAAACTATTTTATTGGTGGGCATTGTGGTGTTGGCCTTGATGGGTTCTGCGCGCACCGCACTGGTGCCGTTAGTCACTATTCCTGTTTCACTGCTCGGCGCTATGGCCGCCATGTTGAGCATGGGTTTTTCACTCAACTTACTCACCGTGCTCGCTATTGTGTTATCCGTTGGTTTAGTGGTGGATGATGCAATCGTCGTCGTTGAAAACGTGGCGCGACACATGCGCGAAGGCAAAGGTCGCATCGAAGCCGCACTCGCCAGCTCACACCAATTGGTGGCACCGATTATTGGCATGACCATCACACTCGCCGCCGTGTACGCACCGATTGGTTTTTTATCCGGTTTAACTGGCGTGTTGTTCAAAGAGTTTGCTTTCACGCTCGCCGTAGCCGTGCTGATTTCCGGTTTCGTCGCACTCACGCTTTCACCCATCATGAGCGCGTATGTTTGCCCCGCACACGGCAAAGAAAGCCGCATGACCATCAAAGTTAATCAAGCGTTTGAAAAGCTACAGCAGCGTTACAGTCGCGCTTTGGCACACTGTTTGTTATGGCGGCCGCAGGTGTTAACCGCTGCATTATTTTTCTCCCTGTTAGTCATTCCGTTTTTTATTTTCTCGCAGCAAGAGCTCGCGCCGGTTGAAGATCAGAGCAGCATCAACGTGGTGGTGGAAGCGCCACCGCAAGCCTCCCTCGCTTACACCACGCGCTATATGCACGATGTCGTCAATATTCTGAACGCGCTGCCCGGTGCGCGTTTCATGTGGCAAGTGGTCACACCGCAAGGCGGGTTCGGCGGGCAGACGTTTGTCGATTTCAAAAAACGCGAACACAGCGTGCAAGAATTATTGCCACGCGCTTACGGCGAGTTAGGCAAAGTCAGCGGGCTAAAAGCCTTTCCTATTTTGTACCCCGCGCTGCCTACTGCCGGCAATTTCGATGTGGAAATGGTGGTGCTGTCGAATGATACGCCCGAACAAATGAAACCCTATGCGGATAAATTAGTCGCCTATGCCAGAGACAGCAAAAAATTTCTCTACGCCGATACCGATTTAAAAATTGATTTGCCGCAGGCCGAGTTTCAATTAAATCGCCAACGCATTGCCGATCTCGGCATGGATCTCGCCAGCGTCAGCCAGCAACTCGGCACGCTGTTATCCGCTAACTACGTCAATCGTTTTGATTTGGATGGCAAAGCCTATGAAGTAATTCCTATGATCGCCTACAGCGATCGCCCAGATCCACAAACCCTGCTCAATTTGCAACTGCGCACACCGCGCGGCGATTTAGTGCCGCTGTCTGCCATCGCCACCCTGCAACCACACACCGCGCCACGCATGCTCGGCAAGTTTCAACAAAATAATGCTTTCCGCATTTACGGCGGCGCGATGCCCGGCACCACCAAAGCGCAAGCGTTGTCCGCACTGGAAGCAGGCGCGAAAAAAATACTGCCCGCCGGTTACAGCATTGATTACGCAGGCGAGTCGCGCCAAATGCGTCACGAAGGCAACACTTTATTTGGTGTGTTATTGATTGCGCTGCTGTTTGTGTTTTTTGTGTTGGCGATTCAATTCAACAGCTTCCGCGATCCTTTGGTCGTGCTGCTCGGCTCCGTGCCTTTGGCACTCTCTGGTGCAATGCTGATTACCTTTCTCGGTTGGACCACTATCAATATTTTTTCTCAAGTCGGCTTCATCACGCTCGTTGGATTGATTTCCAAAAACGGCATTTTGATCGTCGAATTTGCCAACCATTTGCAACAGGAAGGGCGCAGCAAATTTGAAGCCATTACACAGGCTGCCACCACGCGTTTGCGCCCCGTGTTGATGACCACTTGCGCCACCG
>CAZHQZ010000027.1:7850-14401 GCA_964534675.1 uncultured Pseudomonadales bacterium
ACACAGGCTGCCACCACGCGTTTGCGCCCCGTGTTGATGACCACTTGCGCCACCGTTTTAGGTCATTTCCCCTTGGTACTGGTCACAGGTCCTGGCGCGGAGGCGCGCAACAGCATCGGCATCATCTTGGTGGCGGGCATGTTGATCGGCACGCTATTCACCTTATTTGTGCTGCCTGCGGTGTATATGCTGATTGCCTCTGGGCATCACGAAGCCGACGAGATTGACTTGCACCTCGCCAACGGTGCTTTTTCAAGCGCCGCTCGCTAAAATAAACGCCCGCCCTACTTCTCTTCTACCTTGTGAGGTCACCCCCATGGATGTCATGGATCAAATCAAAGACCAGATCGAAAAAAACCCCGTTATTCTCTACATGAAAGGCAGCCCCAATGCGCCGCAGTGCGGCTTTTCTGCGCGCACCGTTGAAGCGCTAATGAACTGCGGCGAACGCTTCGCTTTTGTGGACATCCTGTCCAACCCAGAAATTCGCGCCAACCTGCCGCGCTACGGCAACTGGCCGACTTTCCCGCAACTGTGGGTGAAAGGCGAGCTGATCGGCGGCTGCGACATCGTGACGGAAATGCACGCCAAAGGTGAATTGCTGCCGCTGATTAAAGAGGCAGCGCAAGCCAACTAAACCCCCGCAAAAAAAGGAGCGCGCGATGGCAGTTTTGGTAGGCAAACCCGCACCGGATTTTCGCTGCCCTGCCGTGTTGGGCAGCGGTGAGATCGTGCAAGATTTTCACCTTGCCAGCGCCATCCACAATAAATACGCGCTGCTGTTTTTTTATCCGCTGGATTTCACGTTTGTCTGTCCTTCGGAATTGATTGCACTCGATCACCGCATGGATGAATTTGCCGCGCGCGGTGTCGAAGTTATCAGCATTTCTATTGATTCACACTTCACGCACCACGCTTGGCGCAACACCGCTATTAACGACGGCGGTATCGGTGCGGTGCGCTACACCATGGCCGCCGATCTCACGCATCACATCGCGCGCGATTACGATGTGCAAACCGATGGCGGCATGGCGTATCGCGGTGCATTTTTGATCGACCCACGCGGCGTAGTGCGCAGCCAAATCGTGAATGACCTACCATTGGGTCGCAACATCGACGAACTGCTGCGTTTGATTGACGCGCTGCAATTTCACGCCGAACACGGCGAAGTCTGCCCCGCCGGATGGCAAAAAGGTGATGCTGGCATGCAAGCCAATCCCGCTGGCGTGGCAAATTATTTACAACAACACAGCAGCAAACTGTAAACCGCGCGCCGCACCTTCCCCCTTACCGCTGCACTCGTATATCCTAGGAGACACGAGTCACCGCGCCACTGCGCTTTAAGGTCGCCTTGAACACAGACACCCGTCCCACCGATTCTCGCACCTTGGTGCTGGAACCCGCTGACAACCATCGCCTCACCAGCCTTTGCGGGCAGCTTCAAGCGCACCTGAAACAAATCGAGCAGCGACTGGGTGTGCAGATCAATGTGCGCGGCAATATTTTTACCCTGCAAGGTGCAACAGAAGCCACCACCGCAGCGGCAGCCGTGTTACAACAGCTCTATCAAGAAACAGCGGATCAGCAAGAAATCTCGCCAGAAAAAGTGCACCTCATGTTGCAGCACGCCAATATCACCGCACTGCGCGACAGCACACCGCAACACAACCACGAACCCTCCATCAGCATTCGCACGCGCAAAGGCAATATCAAACCGCGCGGCGCAGCACAAAATGCCTATGTGCAAGCCATACGCAAATACGACATCAACTTTGGTATCGGCCCTGCCGGCACTGGCAAAACTTTTCTCGCCGTTGCCTGCGCCGTGGAAGCCTTACAAAGTGAAAAAGTGGAGCGCTTGCTGCTGGTGCGCCCCGCAGTGGAAGCTGGTGAGAAATTAGGTTTTCTTCCTGGCGATTTGGCACAAAAAATTGATCCTTATTTGCGTCCACTGTACGACGCACTCTATGAAATGATCGGTTTTGAAACCGTTGGTAAATTATTAGAGCGGCAAATTATTGAAATTGCACCGCTGGCTTATATGCGCGGTCGCACATTAAATAATGCGTTTATTATTTTGGATGAAAGTCAGAACACCACCGAATCGCAAATGAAAATGTTTTTGACGCGGATTGGTTTTGGCTCCACTGCCATCATCACCGGCGATGCCACACAAATTGATTTGCCGCGCGGCACCAAATCTGGCCTGCTGCACGCCTGCGAAGTGTTGCGCGATGTCGATGACATCAGCTTCACACGCTTTAGCTCACACGATGTGGTGCGTCACCCTTTGGTGCAGCGCATTGTTGACGCTTACGATCGCCACGAAAATAACACGCGCCATGATTGAAACTGCCGCGACTGATGCCCATGCAGAAATTCAGGTGTTTATCGACAACACCTGTGATGCCAAAAATATTCCCGATGCTGCGCAATTTACACAATGGGTTGTCGCTGCACTGGCAGGTCTGCGCACACGCGCTGAAGTATCTATCGGCATTATTGATGAAGAAAACAGCGCCACCTTGAACGGACAATATCGCAGCAAGCAGTACGCCACCAATGTGTTGTCTTTTCCCAGCGACTTGCCCGAAGATTTTGATCCACCGCTGCTGGGTGATTTAGCGTTGTGCGCTGCGGTAATCGAACGCGAAGCGCAAGAACAGCACAAAACCACCACTGCACACTGGGCACACATGGTGATACACGGCTGCCTGCATTTGCTGGGCTTTGACCACCTAGATGACGCAGAAGCCGAAGCCATGGAAGCCAGAGAAATTACCATTTTGCACAGCTTAGGCTTTGAAAACCCTTACGACGCTGTAGCCGCGCCATAAAAAACACAAACAAATCCACAAAAGGAAAGAGCACCGCATCCATGAGCGATGACAAACACAGCGAACCGCCCGAAAAATCTTGGTTGGATCGTTTTATGAAAGCCATCGGCATGTCATTGCGCGACAGCAATGATTTGCTCGACATACTGGGTGATGCTCACAAGCAGCAACTACTCGATGACGAAATGTTTTCCATTATGGAAAACGCGTTAAACATTCGCGGCAAAACCGTGGGCGACATCATGGTGCCGCGCCGTCAAATGGTGACCTTAAAAGCCAATGACTCTTTGGAGGCGATGTTGGGCGCCATCATTGAGTCCGAGCACTCGCGCTTTCCTGTGCTTGGTGAAACACCAGATCACATCGTCGGTATTCTGCTCGCCAAAAAATTATTGCCGCTGATTTTGAAAGACCGCGATGGTTTTGAAATCACCGAATATTTACACAACGCCAACGTGATTCCAGAAACCAAACGCATCAGTGAATTACTGCGCGAGTTTCGACAAAACCGCTATCACATGGGCATCGTGGTGGATGAATACGGCAATGTTGCAGGTTTAGTCACCATTGAAGATGTCTTAGAAGAAATTGTCGGCAATATCGAAGATGAAACCGACATAGAAGAAGACGAGCGTTTTATTCGTCCGCTCTCCAGTCACGACTATTTAGTGAAAGCGCTCACGCCGATTGAAGATTTCAACGCCGCGTTTGGTGCCACACTGTCAGACACCGAGTTCGACACCATCGGCGGCATTGTGATGCACGCGTTTGGTCATCTGCCGCGCCGCAATGAAATCACCACCATCAATCAATTCAGTTTTCGCGTGCTGAATGCTGACAAACGCCAAATTCACATGCTGCGCGTCACGCTGCCCAGCCAAAACGACACTGATACGGAATAATTACATCGCATGAAAAATTTGCTGTCCGGCAAGTGGGGCGATCTTGCCGCGCTCCTCGCAGGTGCCATGCTGCCGCTGGCGTTAGCTCCTTTTCATTGGTGGTGGTTTGCGCCACTGCCGCTGCTGGCGTATCTCGCGCTGTCTAACAACATCGCCATGCGCCGACGTTACTGGCGCAGTTTTTTATTTGGTTTAGGGCTTTACGGCACAGGCGCTTCGTGGATTTACGTCAGTGTGCACGACTACGGCCCCGCACCTGCACCACTCGCCGCCGGATTAATTTTTCTTTTTTCCTGCGGCATGGCGCTGCTGTTTTTACTACCCATGCTGTGCTGGCACCGTTTTTTTCAAGATATACGTTGGGGCGTGACGCTCGCATTTCCCGCTATTTGGATGCTGAACGAATGGTTTCGCAGTTGGATTTTTACCGGCTTTCCGTGGTTATTTATTGGCTACAGCCAAACCGAAACGTTTATCGGCAACTGGGCACCTGTTACTGGCGTTTACGGCATCAGTTTTTTATTGGCATTTTTTACCGCTACCGTGTTCGACGGCTTACAGCAACGCCGCTGCACAATAACTTTTTTGCTATCACTCTCGCTGCTCTGTGCAGGCAGCGCGCTATTGGGCAAAGTATCGTGGACGCACACCACAGGTGTGCAACAAGATTTTGCGTTGATACAAGGCAATGTACCACAGCAACTGAAATGGAAACCAGAGCAGCGCGAAGCGATTCGTGAACTGTATTGGAATGCCAGTGCGCCCTTATTTAAACAACACACACTAGTTATTTGGCCGGAAGCCGCTATTCCCGAGTTATATACCTCGGGGCATCCCTTCTTCCAACAAATCGATCAGGCATTAAAAAACCGTGGCGGCGCATTGATTACCGGCGTGCCCACACTGCATTACGAAGCAGATGGCACACCGTATTTTCACAACAGCATGATTGGGCTTGGCGAAGCCAGCGGCATCTATAACAAACAGCGCCTCGTGCCCTTTGGTGAATATGTACCCTTGGAGCGTTGGCTAAAAAGTTTGCTCGATTTTTTCAAAATGCCGATTTCGGATTTTCGTGTCGGGAATGCCAAGCAAGCCAATATCAGCAGCGGTTTATTAAATATCGCTTCCAGCATTTGTTATGAAGTTGCCTACCCAAAACTGGTGGCAGAGCAGGCAAAAAGCGCGGACATTTTGCTCACGGTGAGCAACGACACTTGGTTTGGCAACTCCATCGGCCCACACCAGCATTTACAAATGGCGCAAATGCGCGCGCGTGAAAACGCCAGAGAAATGTTGCGCGCCACCAGCAACGGCATCTCTGCACACATCGACGCATACGGCAAAATCATCAGCCGTTCACCGCAATTTGAACGTTATGTTCTGCAAGGCACGGTGCAGGCGCGACAAGGCCACACTCTGTATCAATTACTGGGCAACTGGCCGATGCTGCTGATCTGTTTTTTGTTGCTGCTGACCGTGCGTTTTTATCGACCTGCTACGCGCCCGTGAGCACCGATTTACTCGCCACTTCGTAAACATCCGGCGAGCGTTTGCCGCTGTCCAGAATGCGCTGTAACTCACTGCGCATCTTTTCTTGCGCACTGGCTGGCATTTTTTGCCAACGCGTCAATGGCGATAACAAGCGCGCGGCAATCTGCGGATTAATCGCATCCAACTCAATCACTTTATCCGCTAAGAAGCGATAACCGCTGCCGTCTTCTGCATGAAAATGCGCTAAGTTCTGCGCACAAAATGCGCCGATGACTGCGCGCACTTTATTCGGGTTGCGTATATCAAATGCCTCGTGCTGCAACAGCGTTTTCACGCGTTCCAACGCACCGGGCAAGGAGCAAGCGGCCTGCCACTGCAACCACAAATTCACCGCCAAGGGTTCATGCTGCCAGCGGCGATAAAAAATACGCAGCGCTTTTTCGCGCACCGTGGCAACAAAATCGGCATCGCAGTTCAGCAATGCCTGCAAAGACGCACTGGCATCCGTCATATTGGCGGCGTTGTTGTATTGATCGAGACACAACTGCGCTGTTTCTTTATCGTTCAACAAAGCCAAATACGACAAGGCAATATTTTTCAAGCTGCGATGCGCAATAGCGGAAGCCACCGGCTGATACACAGCAGGCGGTTGATGGCGGTGATACACCGTTTCCAAAGCATGACGCAATTCATGCGCCAAGGCTTTGCGCGCAAACTGGCGCGCACGATGAATAGCGACCGGATGCGCCACCTCTGCCAGTTCAGCGAGATAACCTTCTGATGGCAGCTCCAACATCAGCGCGACCATGGCGGGGTCTAGCGTTTCATCCAGCAACAACACACGAAACGCAGCCACCAAGCGGTGATCCAATTCCAGAGGCTGCTGGCGCAATACTTTTTCTACCAATTTTTGCAACACTTGTACGCCTAACTGCTGCGCCGCATCCCAGCGATTAAAGCCGTCGCTGTCGTGACTCATCAAGAACGCCAGATCATCCGCCGTGTGCGGATAATCCAATTTCACTGGCGCAGAAAAGCCGCGCAACAGCGACAACACCGGTTGCTCTTCCACACCTTCAAACACAAATTGCTGCATGCTGTCGCGCACTTCCAGCAAATGTTCTTTTTTGGCTGCACTCACTTCGCCGGCGCGCTCACCGCGCAAACGCACAGACAACTCGCCACCAGTTTTGCCCAGCAAACTCACCGCGAAGGGGATATGAAAAGGCTCTTTATACGATGCCTCAGGCGTAGGTGGACAGCTCTGCTCCACCGATAAACGCAGCGTTTTTTCACGCGCATTAAACTCGCTGCGCAC
>CAZHQZ010000028.1:0-13753 GCA_964534675.1 uncultured Pseudomonadales bacterium
GGACAAAGGCGCACGCTGGGAACCGAAAGAAGTGGGCGCGGCGATGAAAGAATTGCTGGCGAAAGAAGTGCCCGCACAAAAAGTTTACGGAACCTGAACCCCTCACCCCAACCCTCTCCCCTTTTCAGGGGAGAGGGAGCTTCCCCCCTGAAAAAGGGGGATTGAGGGGGGTTAATAGATAACGAGGTCTAACGTGGAATTCAGATTCACCGACGAACAAAAAATGATCCGCGAAACGGCGGAAAGTTTTTTGCAGGATGTCTCCACTTCCGAAGCCGTGCGCAAAGCCATGGCGACCGAAGCCGGTTACGACACAGAACTGTGGCAGCGCATTTGCACGGAATTGTGCTTTCAAGCGATCACCATTCCTGAACAGCACGGCGGCATGGGTTTGGGTTATGTCGAACTCGCGGCGGTGCTGGAACAAATGGGGCGCGTGTTGTTGTGCTCGCCGTTTTACTCCACCGTTTGCCTCGGCGCGAATGCATTGTTGATCGCAGGAACAGAAGCGCAGCAAGCCGAATACCTGCCGCAAGTTGTTGAAGGCACACTCACGGCTACACTCGCCTACACCGGCGCAGCCGCTGCCAAACACGGCGGCGATTGGGGCGCAAATGCCGTTACTGCCACTTACAAAAAATCTGGTGCCAACTTTGTTTTGAACGGCACGCTGCGCTATGTGATCGACGGTCACACGGCGGATTTGTTAATCATCGCCGCGCGCGCCGAAAACTCGCAAGGCGAAAATGGTATTTCCCTATTTGCTATTCCAGCTAACACTGCTGGCATTTCGCGTCGCTGGACGCCGACCATGGATCAAACTCGTCATCAAGCGGATGTCGTTTTGAATAATGTTAGCGTGCCAACGTCTGCCTTGATGAACAACGAAGGTGCGGCGTGGTCATCGCTGTACAAAATTATCAGCTTGGCAAAAATTGCTGTCGCTGCAGAACAAATGGGCGGCGCGCAAGAAATTCTCGATCGCACCGTTTCTTTCATGCAAGAGCGCGTGCAATTTGGACGCAGCATTGCCAGCTTCCAGGCCATCAAACACAAAGCGGCGGACATGATGCTGAAATGCGAAGTGTCGCGTTCCGCTGTGTATTACGCCGCTTGCGTGGCGCAAGAAGCTCTGCAAGTGGATGGCGATAAAACATTGGCCGCTGAATTGCACGAAGCGGCAGCGATGGCGAAAGGTTACTGCTCGGATACCTTTTTCTTCAACGCCGGTTCAGCCATTCAGTTGTACGGCGGCGTGGGCTTCACTTGGGAATACGATGTGCACCTGTATTTCAAACGCGCCAAAAATACCGAATTGTTTTTAGGCAACAGCGCTTACCAACGCGAGTTGGTGGCACAGATGTTGTTGGATTGAGGGCTGCACCATGAAATTAACCTTCAGCAAAGAAGACGAACAATTTCGCGCAGAAATTGCCGCGTGGTTAAAAGCTAATTTGGTGGGCGATTTTGAGCAATTAAAATTTCGCGGCGGCCCCGGCGACGAACACATGTTCCCGCACGAAAGAAAACAGTGGGAACAAAAACTCGCTGAAGGCGGTTGGACTTGCGTAGGCTGGCCGAAAGAGCACGGCGGTCGCGGTGCATCCATCGAACAGCAAGTGATTTATTTTGAAGAGTACGCGCGCGCAGGCGCACCTGGCCGCGTGGGGCATATCGGTGAAGGGCTAGCTGGCCCCACCATCATTGCTTTCGGATCGGAAGAGCAAAAGAAAAAATATCTGCCGGGCATCGTGTCTGGCACGGAATTGTGGTGCCAAGGTTATTCCGAACCGGGCGCAGGTTCCGATTTGGCGAACGTCAAAACCAAAGCGCGTTTTGACCAAACCACCGGCAAATGGATTATCACGGGGCAAAAAGTGTGGACCTCGCTGGCGCATGAATCTGACTGGTGTTTTGTGATTGCGCGCACCGATCCTGATTCTGTCGCACACAAAGGTTTAGGATTTTTTCTGGTGCCTATGCATCAAACTGGCGTCACTGTGCGCCCGATTGAACAACTGACCGGCACCTCGGAATTTAACGAAGTGTTTTTTGATGATGCGGTAGCGGAAGATATAGTCGGCAATCCGGGTGACGGCTGGAAAGTCGCGATGGGCTTGCTCGGATTTGAGCGCGGCGTGTCCACACTCGGTCAGCAAATGCAGTTTCAAAATGAGTTGGATGAAATCGTGCGCATCGCTAAAGAAAACGGCGCGGCAAAAGATCCGATATTGCGCCAGCGCATTGCTGAAGCGCACACCGGCTTGCGTTTGATGCGCTACAACGCCATGCGCATGTTGTCGGCAGGCGACGATGGCACGCTCGATAAATCGTCGCTGGTGTACAAATTGCACTGGGCGAGCTGGCACCGCAATCTCGGTGTGCTGGCGATGGATGTGTTGGGTCCTGAAGCAGAAATACTCGAAAGCGCGCCATACAACTTAACGCGTTTGCAATCCATGTATTTGTTCACGCGCTCCGACACCATTTACGGCGGCACCAATCAAATTCAACGCAACATCATCGCCGAGCGCGGTTTGGGCATGCCCAAAGAAGCCAAAGGCAGATAATTTTTTACAGAGGTTACTACCATGGATTTTGTTAACAACCCCGAATACGTTGCCGGTCACGGTTTGCTAAAAGGTAAATCTGTTTTAGTCACTGCCGCTGCCGGTGTCGGCATCGGTTTTGCGGCAGCAAAAAAAGCGGTGGAAGAAGGTTGCCGCGCCATCGTCATCAGCGATATACACGAAGGTCGCTTGCAAGCCTCTGTCGATAAATTAAAAGAAGAAACCGGCTTGCAACAAGTGTGGGGCAAAACTTGCAATGTCGCCGTGGAAGATGAAGTGCGTGCGCTGATCGATTTTGCAGAAAAAACTTTTGTTGAACAAACTGGGGGCGGCATTGATATTTTAATCAACAACGCCGGTCTTGGCACCTCCAAACAATTGGTGGATATGGAAGATGCCGAGTGGTTCAAAGTGATCGACGTCACGCTGAACGGCACCATGCGCATGACGCGCTACATGATGCAAGTGATGAAAAATCGTGGGCGCGGCGGCGTAATCGTCAATAACGCCTCCGTACTCGGCTGGCGCGCACAAAAAGAGCAGGCGCATTACGCAGCGGCCAAAGCGGGCGTGATGGCGCTCACGCGCTGCGCCGCCGTAGAAGGTGCAGAGATCGGCGCGCGCATCAATGCAGTCGCTCCATCACTGGCCGTGCATCCGATGTTGAAAAAATCGGCGCCGGAAGAATTGTTGAAAGAATTGGAAGGCAAAGAAGCTTACGGTCGCGGTGCAGAAGTGTGGGAAGTGGCGAACGTGATGATGTTCCTCGCTTCTGATTATTCTTCTTACATGACCGGCGAAATTTTGGCCGTGTCTGCGCAACGGGCGTAAAACCATGACAACCATTTTCAAACACCCCAACGAATTACTGCAATCGGTTGGCACACAGCTCGGTCACAGCGAGTGGCTGTTGATCGACCAAGATCGCATCAATTTATTTGCCGATGCCACGGGCGACCATCAGTGGATTCATGTTGACCCCGTAAAAGCCAAAGACGGCCCTTTCGGCGCTTGTATTGCACACGGCTATCTCACGCTGTCGCTGGTGAATTTGTTTCTGCCGCAAATTGTCGATGTGCAAGGCATCAAAATGGGCGTGAATGTCGGCTGTGGCAAAATTCGTTTCCCGATGCCGGTGAAAGTCGGTTCGCGTGTGCGCGGCAGCGGTGAATTGGTGGAAGCCAGCGAAGAAAAAGGCGGTGTGCAGGCGGTCATTCGCGTCACCGTTGAAATCGAAGGCTCGGATAAACCGGCTTGCGTAGTCGATACCATTTCGCGTTATTTTCCAGAATAAATTTTTAATAAACTAATTGATTCCGAGGTAATAAAGTCATGAGAGAAGCAGTCATCGTATCCACCGCCCGTACCGGCCTCGCCAAATCTTTTCGCGGCGGTTTTAATGAAACGGAAGCACCAGCCATGGCAGGACATGTGGTGCGCGCCGTGGTAGCACGCGCGGGCATTGATCCCGCTTCTGTAGATGACGTGTTGTTCGGCGCGGCAGCACAACAAGGCACACAGGCTTACTGTTTAGGTCGCCTCGCGGCGATTGCCGGCGGTTTGCCACCTACTGTTGCTGGCATGGCGATGGAGCGTCAGTGCGCCTCCGGTTTGATGACAATTGCCACCGCTGCAAAATCCATCATGTGCAATGAAATCGACATCGCGGTTGCCGGCGGCGTGGAATCCATTTCGCTGACACAAAACAAACACAAAAATACTTTTCGTTCACAATCGGAAGCGGTGAAAGCACTGGATCCTGCCGCTTACATTCCGATGTTGGAAACGGGTGAAGTCGTCGCCGCGCGTTACAATATCTCGCGCGAAACGCAGGACGAATATTCCTACCACAGCCAAATGCGCACAGCAGCCGCGCAAAAAAATGGCATTTTTGACAACGAAATTGTGGCGATGAAAACCACGATGTCGGTATTCAACAAAGAAACCAAAGAAACCACTTTTAAAGAAACGGTAGTCGATCGCGATGATTGCAATCGCTCCGACACCACACTCGAAGGTTTAGCCAAACTGGAACCCGTATGGAAAGACGGCCAGTGGGTGAAAGAAGGCAAATACGTCACCGCCGGCAATTCTTCGCAGTTATCTGACGGAGCATCTGCCTGTTTGTTGATGGACAGCAAACTCGCTTCACAAAAAGGTTTGCAGCCGCTGGGCGCGTATCGCGGCTTGGCGGTAGCGGGCTGCAACTCTGACGAAATGGGCATCGGCCCTGTGTTCGCTGTGCCAAAATTGCTCGCGCGCCACGGTTTAAAAATGAGCGACATCGGTCTGTGGGAATTGAACGAAGCGTTTGCCTCACAGGTGATTTACTGCCGCGATACCTTGGGCATTCCCAACGACATCATGAACGTCAACGGAGGCGCGATTGCCATCGGCCATCCGTTTGGCATGAGCGGCGCGCGCATGGTCGGTCACTCACTGCTGGAAGGAAAACGCCGCAATGCGAAATATGTGGTAGTGACCATGTGCATCGGCGGTGGCCAAGGCGCAGCCGGTTTGTTTGAAGTATTTTAATCACCAGCAGTTTATCTCTGCATCGAGGTGACCATCATGCAACTCAACACCACGGAAGAATTGATCGCCGATATTCGCGCGGGAAAAATGGTTATCTTGATGGATGACGAAGACCGCGAAAATGAAGGCGACATCATCATGGCCGCCGAACACTGCGGCGCGGAACACATCAACTTTATGGCGAAGTACGCACGCGGCTTGATTTGCATGCCGATGTCACGCGAACGCTGCGAACGTTTGGGTTTGCCCTTGATGGTGCAAAAAAATGCATCCGGTTTTGGCACAAAATTTACGCTGTCGATAGAAGCAGCCACCGGTGTAACCACAGGCATTTCTGCTGCCGATCGCGCACGCACGGTACAAGTGGCGGCGGCAAAAAATGCGCAAGCGGCTGACATCGTGCAGCCCGGTCATATTTTTCCATTGATGGCCGAACCCGGCGGTGTGTTAGCGCGCACCGGTCACACCGAAGCGGCTTGCGACTTGGCGCGCTTGGCAGGTTTGGAATCCGCTGGGGTGATTTGTGAAATCATGAACGACGACGGCACCATGTCGCGCCGCCCTGATTTAGAAATTTTTGCCAAAGAACACCAATTAAAAATTGGCACTATCGCCAATTTAATTCATCACCGCTTGGTACACGAGCGCACGGTAGAAATCGCTCATCGCGCGCCGATACAAACCGATTACGGCGAATTTGAATTAGTCACTTTCATCAACAAAGTAGACAAGGAATACCACTACGCCTTGGTGAAAGGTGATGTGCGCGCCGCAGAGCCGACCTTGGTACGCGTGCATTTGGCCACAGCCATGCGCGATTTGTTTTGCGCACAACCACCCGATATGAAAATTTGGAATGTACGCCGCTGCATGGAAAAAATTGCCACCGAAGGCAAAGGCGTGTTGGTATTGATTCATCAGCCAGAAACGGCGGAAGAATTGCACGACAGCGCGCTGACCATGCTCGGCATGAAACCGCTGCAAAACACCGCCGCCAGCCCCAATGTACACAAAACTGTCGGCGTGGGCGGACAAATTTTGCGCGAACTTGGTGTGGGAAAAATGCGCATTCTTGGGCAACCGCTGCGCTACCGCGCCCTCTCCGGTTACGATCTCGAAGTGGTCGAACATATTGCCTGCGAATAAGCTCACGGTGTTACGCATTGCACTGCCGGTTCCCCTGCGGCAGTTGTTCGATTATTTGCCCCCCGAAAATACTGAGATCGACGCACTGCCGCTCGGCGTGCGCGTGCGCGTCAGCTTTGGGCGACAAACATTGGTCGGCGTGCTGATTGCCATTGCGGATCACAGCGACGTTCCCACTAATAAATTAAAACCTGCGCAAGCCATTTTGGATGCATCGCCACCGTTCACGCCGGTGCTGTTTGACATCGCACAGTGGGCGGCGCGCTACTATCAATATCCGCTCGGGGAAGTGTTTTACAGTTTGTTGCCGCACACACTGCGCGAAGGAAAAAATAATCAACTCTCACACGAACAACACTGGCGCGCTATTCCATCCACAACACACGCCTTGCGCACCAACAGCAAGTTACTCGCGCTGTATCAATGGCTATTGCAAGATAGCGCCGCACGCGAAGATATTTTGGCCGCCGGCTATTCCAGTGCACAGATCAAAACACTGCACGAGCGCTGTTTGATAGAGAGTTTTTTTGCCGCACCCACGATTTATTCCAGCAGCGAGGTCTTGGCTGAATCGCCGTTGGCTTTGAACGAAGAACAACGTGTTGCGGTAGCGGGTATCAGCGCAGGAAAATTTTCCGTCACGCTCTTGGAAGGCGTGACCGGCAGCGGCAAAACCGAAGTGTATTTGCAGTTGATTGAAAAAGTTTTAGCGCGCGGCGAACAGGCTTTGGTATTAGTGCCGGAAATTGGTTTAACGCCGCAAACTGTATCGAGCTTTCGCCGCCGTTTTCGCTGCCCTGTACTCGCCCTGCACTCAGGACTAGCCGATGGCGAACGCTATCACGCTTGGCGGCGCGCGCAGCGCGGTGAAGCAGGCATTGTGATTGGCACACGCTCGGCACTATTCACACCCATGATGCAGCTCGGCATCATTATTGTGGATGAAGAGCACGACAGCTCATTCAAACAGCAAGAAGGGTTTCGCTACTCCGCACGCGATCTCGCGGTGCTGCGTGCGCAGCGCGAAAACATTCCGGTATTGCTCGGCAGTGCCACACCTTCGCTAGAAACTTTATACAACGCCATGCAAGGCAATTATCAACACTGGCGTTTAACACAGCGCGCTGGCAATGCCCGTGCACCCACTGTAGAAATTATTGATACGCAATGCATAACACTTACGGAAGGCATCAGTGTGCCGCTGTTGCAAGCCATGCGTGACACGCTGGACAAAGGCAATCAGGTCTTGGTGTTTTTAAATCGACGCGGCTACGCACCCGCCCTGCTCTGTGCCGATTGCAACTGGCAAGCCGTTTGTGCGCACTGCTCTGCCAAACTCACGGTGCATAAAAAAACACAACAACTGCGCTGTCATCACTGTGATTATGTAGAACGCTTGCCGCGTCTTTGTCCGCAATGCGCCAGCACGCGCTTGGATGCTATCGGTGTAGGCACACAGCGCACCGAGCAATATCTGTGTGAGCAATTTGCAGAATATCCTGTGCTGCGGATTGATCGCGACAGCATGGCGCGCAAAAACTCACTGCATGACACGCTAGAAAAAATTCAACATGGCAAACCCTGCATATTGGTTGGCACGCAAATGTTGGCAAAAGGCCATCACTTCCCGCACATCACCTTGGTGGCAATTTTAGATATAGACAGCGGTTTATTTTCTGCTGATTTTCGTGCACCGGAAAAAATGGGGCAGTTGCTAGAACAAGTGGCAGGACGTGCAGGGCGCGCAGAAAAAGCGGGGCAAGTGATGATACAAAGCCGCTACGCGCAGCACCCATTGCTGCAAGCGTTGCTGAAAGAAGGCTACCAACATTTAGCACGTTTATTGTTGGTGGAGCGTCAAGCTGCCGCACTGCCGCCTTATACCTATTTGGCATTATTGCGTGCCGAACACACGGACCCACACTGCGCACAACAACTACTGCGCGCGTGGATGCTGCAACTGCAAACACTGTGTGCCGCAGGCGTACAACTCGCGGGACCTTGGCCTGCTGCCATGGAAAAACGCGCCGGTTTTTATCGTTTTGATGTGCAGATAAAAAGCGCGCGTCGCAGCGCGCTACAACAAACGCTCACACAATTTTGCGCATGGATAGAAACGCAAAAACTACCGCGCGGGCTGCGCTGGTCGCTGGACGTTGATCCAGCGAGCTAGCACAAATTATTTGCCCAACTGGCGCACCATGGCTGGTGTGAAATAACTGTCGGGCAGCGGCGGATCCACATAGCGCGGCGGCCCTTTCTGCTCGTTAATCAGGTAGTTCGCCAAATACGCGCTTTTTTGCAAATCGTGATACACCTCCATGCGCGCACCCATGCCTGGCAAATCGTATTGATCGACCATGCTGCGAAAATTGCTGCGCCACAACTGACCTTGGCTATCGTAATTATCAGCCAACACAGCAGCCCAAGTATCTTCATCGGTGTAGAGCCTACGCTTGGCATAAATGTGGCGTTTGCCAGGACGCAACTCCGCCAAAATGACATGCACACGATGCAATTCGTAGCGCATATATTTCGGGTTGAGATGATCTTTGGTCAGCAATTCTTTGTAGGTGACTTGTGGATTATCCAACTCGTTATTGTTATACGGAATATAGATTTCTCTCTCACCTTCCAGCTTCCATGTGTAGCGCGAGTTCGCTCCATTAAACAACATCGCATCATCCACGGTGCGCAAACCGCCAGCGCTATCGGGAAAATCATAGGCAATACTCGGTGAACGGCGCACGCGGCGCACGCTCGGCAAATACACCCACGCATCGCGCGAGGTATCGCTCACATTTTTGTATTCATGCACCAATACCACCGTGCCTTTTTCACGCGCTGGTGCCGTTAATTCCACCATCACCATCGCTGCAATATTGGATTTATTGAACTCTTCGCGCGTGATATTTTTTGAGTAGTACTGCACATGACGATGTTCAATTGACTGCCGCATATTGATTTCGCCACTGTCATACACCGCAGCAGCATCCAGCGTACCTTCGGTTGAACCCATCATGGGCGAGGCCATGTGATTCCACAGCACTTCCGCGGCATTTTTCGGAATCGGAAACGGCACACCAAAATACACATCGGTCGCGCTGTTGCCATCAGCACCCAACCCCGTGTACAGCGCATTCAATTTAGTATTTTCATGCACAAGATCGCTGTAGCGCACATCGCGATGCGAGGGATACACTGGCATCTGAAACGTGTCTGGATATTTTTTGAATAAGGCAATTTGCCCATCCGTCAAATTTTTTAAATACTGCGTGTAATTTTTGGCGGTGATAACAAACATGGGCTGTTTTTCATCGGGATACGGCGTGGGGTAATACGTGCCCGTGCCTTTGTAATCCACCCAAGAAGGCACGCCGAGTATGCTGCCCGTCCATTTGGGAATAGTGCCCGCTGCGTTGCCCGCAGGGTTCGCCCCCATAGGGGTGAGCGTGGTGCCCAATTTATCGGCTTCTGCTTGAGACACCGCACTCCAACTCGGTACCGACACCAGCAATAGCGCGCAGCTCAACCACGCAAAAGATTGTTTACCCATCATTTCCTGTCTCCCAAAATATTTTTGTTATTGAGCGTTTTTTATTATGGATGCGCTTTAGAATACACGAATAAATTGTTTTGCAAATGCCTCGATGCGTTTTTTCTTGAAGTCGATGTCGCTGGGGACGATCTTGCCATCCACCATAAAGTTAGCGCCATTGGTCATGGTCACACCCATAGCCTCCACGCGCTCAAAAGTGCCAACTTGCGGCTGTAACACGGCTGTCCACACATCAAACGGTTTCTGCAATGTACCCGCCGCTTCCCGCGCGGCGTGAATTTTTTGCAGCACTGCCGGCAGTTGCGCCTCGGTGTAGCGCAAACCCAACCAGCCATCGTGCTGTGCGGCGCGTTTAAACGCGGCATCGCTGTCACCACCAATAAACACCGGCACTGGCCGAGTAGTGCCAGGCGACATTTGCAGCGGGGAGAAATCGTGAAACGCGCCGTGATGCTCCACCATTTCACCCAACATCAGTTTTGCCATGACTTCCAGTTGTTCATCCGTGCGTTTGCCGCGCGTATGAAAATCATGACCAGTCAATGCAAACTCGGTTTTCTGCCAACCGATACCCACTCCCATGATGATGCGGTTATTGGATAAATACGCCGCCGTAGAAATCGCTTTTGCTGCATTAAAACTGTCACGCATCGGCAGCACATAAATCGTAGTTAAAAATTGCAGATTTTTTGTTTGCTGTGCTATCGCTGCTGCAATTACCCATGGATCAGGCCAATGCGTTTCTGGATGCCAAAATACCTGCCCGTTTTGTGTGTACAGGTATTCATCCACTTGTGTTTTTGTAGTGATGAGGTGATCGCCAAAGGATACGCCGTAAAAACCCAGCTCCTCTGAAAACTTCGCCAGCTCAACAACTTGGTCCAGCTCACAAAATGCCAAGGACTGCCAAAACTTCATACGAGTTTCTCCTGAGACAGTTTTTTTAAAAAAGTTTTGGCAATAACGCTTTATCTAACAATCCCGTTTCGCCCAACCAGCGCAAAGTGTCAGTAAACGTTGCGCGCGGTTCGCGCAACACAATGCCAAGCTGTTGTATTTCATCCGCATTTTTCACACAAGGCCATTGTGTGGCGTAGCGCATAGTCTCGGCAGAAATTGGCGAAGGGTCTGGCTTAAATAAACGCTTGATGTCGGTGATACGCCCAAACAAACGCAGCTTCCAGCCCGCTATTTCACTGCGTGGCAATTTTTTTCCGCTAATAGCATCGAGCAAATCGGCAAATTCACGCCACGCCATGTAATGCCCTGCCGTGAGATAGCGCGCTGGTTTTCCATCATTTTTTTCCAACAGCGCGACAATAAATGCAGCGAGATCGCGCACATCAATTTGTTGCGTGCCTCCACTGGTGATGCGAAAACCTTGCGTCATGCGATACAGCAAAGACATGAGTGTTGCAGAGCGCGCTGGATCATCTGGCCCGATAATGCCGCCTGGATACACCGTTTTTACGCCCTCGCCTTGCGCTTGCAAGTTGCGCACATAGGCTTCGGCTTGCGCCTTGCTCTGTCCATAAATATGTTTTGATTTTGCAATGGGCGCGTCTGCACTCATGCGCGCGGCGTTGGTGTTAAAAATTGCGGTGATGCTGGAAACAAAAACATTGTTATTGATGCCAAGCTCGCAGGCTGTGCCGATTACATTTTTCACGCCATCCACATTGGTCGCCAGCAATTCTTTTTCACTGGCGACTTGCATAGGTGTCACGGCAGCCGCGTGTACCACCGCATCACAGCCTTGCAGTGCATCGCGCACGACATTGCTATCTGCAATAGAACCCACAACGAGACGATCAACCACCACGCCGTATTGCGCAAATAATCGCTGCGCTTTTTCTGTGCTGCGCACCAATGCCACCACTTCGTGTTTCTTACGTTTTAACGCACGCAATACATGAAAACCAACGAAGCCGGTACTACCTGTCACCAGTACGCGCATGAGATTTACTCCTCTATGCGAATCACGCGATTCGGGCAACCGCGCGCCGCGTTCATCACTTTTTCGCGCAGTGATTCATCCGGCTCTTCTTGCAAAACCACCACTTGCGGGTAACCGCTCTCGGTATCGCGCACCGCAAATACTTCGGGGCATTCTTCCATGCACACGCTGTGGCCTTGACATAAATCGAGATCAACTTTTACACGCATGGTGCTCGCCTATTTAGTTTTTCTTTTATAGCGCACCGTCATCGGCGCCAAAGGTTTTACCGTCATGCCGCTGTGGTCATCCACATAGGAATCTTTGGGATGCGACAATTCAAAATCAAAATCCAATAGCAGCGTGGCAAAAATGGCTTTCAACTGCAAAATTGCAAAGGCATTACCCGCGCACTTGTGTCGCCCTCCGCCAAACGCCAGCCACGCAAACAAATGTTCAGGTTCAGGTCTGTGCATATCAAACTTTTCTGGCTCTGGAAACACTTCAGCAATTTTGTGCGCCACACCTGGTGACATCACCACGCGATAGCCTTTTGGAATCACAAACTCTTTGTACGCGAAATCCTGTTCCACCACGCGAATCAGAGTAGACAATGGCGGATGCACGCGCAGCACTTCGCGAATAAACGCCTCCATTTTTGGCATGCCGCGCATGGCATGGTGCGAGACTTCCCCACCATCAGCAAACACTTCAGCCAATTCCTGCTTTACCTCTTCCATAAATGACGGGTTGCGCAGAAACTCCACCAGCGTCCATGTTGCCGTACCGGAACTGGTGTGGTGACCGGCAAACATAGTGGCAATCAGCAAGCCGGTAATTTCATGCGGCGACATGGTTGAGCCATCGGTATATGTCGCCGTCATAAAAGTATGCAGCGCATCGGTGTATTCCTTGTCGGATGCGCGACGCTTGGCGACAATTTCCTCCACCATTTCTCCCAAACGCGCACGCGCTTTATCGCGCGCGGCAAACTCTGGCAGCGGCAAATAGGGATCAATAAAGGCAATGGCAATGACCGCATGTTCTAAATCGCGGTACAGCGCGCTGAATTCATCGGTCATGTCGCGGCGAAACTCTACGCCGAGCAAACAACTGGTAGACGTGTACAAAGTGAGGCGCACAAACTCGTCCACCATATCCAGCTCGCCACTTTCACCCCATTTATTCGTGAAGTCACGCACTTCATCGGCAATGACTTGCGCGTAGGCTTTCATGTTTTGATAGCGCAGCGCATCCACTTGAATTTTTAATTGCTGCTTCAAGCGCTCCAGCGGCGTATCGAACAACACATCTTTGCCAAACACTGGCACCATGCCTTTGTAGGCGGCGGATTGCCCCAACACTTCATCCGGTGCGCGACACCAAGCTTCCTGTGCATCCGGCCCACTCATCAACACATGCGGCTGCCCCATCAAATTGTATTCGCCCACATCGCCGCATTCTTGGCGCACACGCATTAAAAATTTGGGTTGATTGATTTGATATTCTTCGTAGTGACCGGTTTCCGGCTTTGCGCCGCTGAGTTTTGGAATCGGTTTGCTCATGCTTCACCCACACTTTTTTTCAAATACGCCAAACGCGCTTCTAACATTTTTATCATCATTTTGTTGCGCTCTTGTCTGCGCTCTAGCGCCAATGGGCTCAGCGCACCTTTATCCGCGCACTGATCGATAAACTCCATGGTTTTGCCAAAATCATAAAAATCGCGCTGCTCACACCATTGATGATTGCCGCCGTATTTAAACCACGACGCACCTATCACACGCATTGGCGAGCCATCGGCATTTTTCAAGGCGTTGTTGTTGGCATCTTTGGGTGGCACTTGCCACCACCAACAAAACGCTTCGCCTTTTTTCTCGTCGATGACAATTTTTTCATATGGATAGGTCCAACCCGCGTACGGATCCATCGCGTCGCCCACGCAAGTGGCGCGAATGTTTTCGCGGCCGCGCGCTTCGTACAGACCGCTAGGAATATCCCAAGCGT
>CAZHQZ010000029.1:0-13742 GCA_964534675.1 uncultured Pseudomonadales bacterium
AGTGGCGGCCTTGCCCCAAGGGGCGAGGGTAGATGCCATAGCCGCGCGTCTGCCCGACATTCCCCGCCGCACCTTACAGCGCCTACTGGCCGAACTGGTGCAAACAGGCCGGCTCACCCGCAGCGGCAAAGGCCCAGCTACGCTCTATACCAGCGGCCAACAGCCTTCGGCAGCCGAGGTCGGTGAGGATTACACCAATTTCATTCACCTTTCGGATACCAGCCGCAACCTGCTGGCGCAATTGCGGCGACCATTGGCAGCCCGCACACCTGTGGCCTATCAGCGCGAATGGTTGGCGGACTACCAGCCCAATAAAACCTACTACCTAGACGAGCACACCTGTGGCCAGTTGCGCCGCGTGGGAGATACTGGACTCACCAGCAGCCCAGTGGGTACTTATGGTCGTGACATCCTTGACCGTTTGCTGATAGATCTTTCTTGGGCATCGAGTCGGCTGGAGGGCAACACCTACACGCGGCTGGATACCGAGAGACTAATTTGTCATGGCGAGGAAGCCGCCGGCAAAGATGCGTTGGAAACCCAGATGATTCTCAACCACAAGCATGCGATTGAAATGTTGGTGGAGTCCGCAGGAGAAGTAGGCTTCAACCGCTACACCTTCCTGAACCTGCACGGCCTGCTGTCTGAAAACCTGATGCCAGATCCAACTGCCAGCGGGCGCTTGCGCCTGCGTGAAGTGGAGATCAGCGGCACGGTGTACAAGCCCTCCGCCATTCCGCAGCTGGTGGAAGTTTGCTTTCACGAAATCCTGCGCAAGGCTGAAAAAACTTGTGACCCATTTGAACAGGCATTTTTTGTGCTTGCACATCTGCCGTACCTACAGCCATTTGAAGACGTGAACAAGCGCGTGGCGCGCATCGGCTGCAATATCGCGTTCATCAAACATAACCTGTGTCCGCTTACCTTTGTGGATGTACCTGAGCGCGCCTATGTGGAAGGTTTGTTGGGTGTGTATGAGCGGAATGATGTATCACTGCTGCGCGATGTATTTGTGTGGGCGTATGAGCGCTCCGCGCAGCGCTACATTCAGGTAAAGAAAACTCTCGCCGAACCAGAGCCTTTGCGCTTGAAATACCGCAACGCACTGCACCAATTGGTGGGCGATGTAGTGCGCGCCGAGCAAACGCAATACACCGCCACGGTGGAGGCATTTGCTGCACAAATCCCTGGCAACGACCGTAACGCATTCATCGCCATGGCGTTGGATGATATTCGCCGTTTGCACGAAGGTGTGTTGGTGCGCTACCGCCTTACACCGACACAATTCCGTGCATGGAAGGACAAGCAGCATGTTTGAATACTTGTTAAACACTGATACTGGAGTAAGGTAAATGTTGTTGATTTTTGATTGGGACGGCACGCTGATTGATTCAGCGGCAAAAATTGTGACCTGCATGCAGTATGCGGCAGAAGAATCGGGTGTGGAGCCTTTGCCGGATGAACCGATTCGACAAATTATTGGTTTGAGTTTGCCGCAGGCGATTGCGGTGTTGTATCCCAACGAATCGCCTGCGCTGCACGAAGATATTCGCCAGCGCTATGTGAGCCACTACATCGGCATGGATCAAACGCCTACGCCTTTATTTGCAGGCGTCACGGAAACGCTGCACACGCTGCGCGATACGGGCTACACCTTGGCAGTGGCGACGGGCAAGGCGCGGCGCGGTTTGGATCGTGTGTTAGAGCAAATGAACATGCAAAAGTTTTTTCACGCCACGCGCTGTGCGGACGAAACTCGCTCAAAACCGCACCCGCAAATGCTGCATGAATTGTTGGATTTTTTTGTGTGCGAGCCTGAGCAGGCTTTGATGGTGGGCGATTCTTGTTATGACATGGAAATGGCGCAGGCCGCAGGTGTGCCGCGCGTGGCAGTGAGCTACGGCGCGCACAGTATTGAGCAAATGCTGCGCTATGAGCCGGTGGCTTGTTTGGATTGCTTTGCTGATCTGCTGCCCGTGGTCACTTCTATTGTGGATTTGGGCGTGCAGCCAATCGTCAGCAAGGGTTGAAACGGCTAGAATTGGCGCCTCATTTCTGGGCGGCATCACTGGGGGCGTTTTGGAACAGGCGGTCAAGCAAAGGCTGGTGGGAGCAGTGGTGTTGGCGGCCATTGCAGTAGTCATCCTGCCCATTATTTTTGATGCGGAGCGCCCATTGGGCGTGCAAGTGCCAGAAACCATTCCGCCCGCGCCGGTGTATCCACCTGTGAGTGTGCAAGCTGCCCAGCCGGTGGCGTTGCCGCCGGATCGCCCCACGGAAACACCTACACCGGTGGCGGATATGTACGCCATGAATCAAGACACAGAGAGCAAGCCGGTGGCGGATGCAGCAGTAAACGAGCCGCAGCCATCGACTGCTGTTGCGCCTGCTGTACCGAGCGGCAAGAGTGTCCCCGCAGTTCCGCCCGCCGCAGGTGGTAAGTTAAGCGCCAACGGCACGCCAGAGGGATGGGTGGTGCAAGTGGCTGCGATGTCAGATCAAAAGAAAATTGACACCTTGATGGCAGGTTTGAAATTGCGCGGTCACACCGTGTTTACGCACACCACGCCAGACAACAAGGGCAATAAAATCACGCGCGTATATGTCGGCCCCAAATTAGATAAAGCGCAGGCGTTAAAAATCAAACAGCAAATTGATAGCGAACAAAAACTGCAAACCATCGTAAAGCCATTCAGTCCGTGATGTTGGGAGAAAGTTGTTGAACGAGGTGCTGTCACAAACGGGGTTCAATGGCGCTGATTGGGCCATTGTGGTGGTTGTGGGCTTGTCTATTTTGATTAGCCTAACGCGCGGTTTTGTGCGCGAGGCTTTGTCTTTACTGGTATGGGTGGCAGCGTTTGTTGTGGCGTTTTTCTTCAGTGAGAGATTGGCGCCGTTATTGGTTAATGCGATAGACGTGCCATCACTGCGCTATGCCGCTGCCTTTGCGTTGTTATTTGTGTTGACCTTAATTGTTGGCAGCTTGGTGAGTTACATCGTGGCGCAGTTGGTGAAGATGACGGGGTTGTCGGCTGTGGATCGCTTGCTGGGCAGTATGTTTGGTTTGTGTCGCGGCGTATTGATTGTGCTGTTGATTTTAATTTTTCTGCCAAAAATATTGCCGGTGCAACAAGACAATTGGTGGCAAAAATCTGTGCTCATTCCGCGCGTGTTGGTGTTGGAAAATTGGTCGCGTGAAACAGCCTCTTTGTTAACAGGTTGGGGCAAAGAGCAGTTGTCTCGCAAAGACGAAGTGATTAAACAAATGCAACCGAATCTTCAGGGGCAGTAAGGCATGTGTGGTGTTGTCGGAATTGTTGGAACCAGTAGTGTCAGCGTGTCTTTGTATGATGCGCTGACGATGTTGCAACATCGCGGGCAAGATGCTGCTGGGATTGCGACCTGTCATCGCGGTCGCGTGTATCAAAATAAAGGTAACGGCATGGTGCGCGATGTGTTCAAAGATGAGCACATGCAGAACTTGCAGGGCAATATGGGTATTGGTCATGTGCGCTATCCCACGGCCGGCAGTTCTAGTGACTCTCTGGCGCAACCGTTTTATGTCAATTCTCCTTACGGCATTTCATTGGGGCACAACGGCAATCTGACTAACACACAAGAGTTGATGGATGAGTTGTTTCGCACCGGTTTGCGTCACATCAACACGGAATCCGATTCCGAAGTGTTGCTCAATGTCTTGGCTTTGGAATTGCAAAATCGCGGCCAGTTAATACCGCAAGCAGAGGATATTTTTGCGGCGGTGTCGGCGGTGAATCAACGCTGTCGCGGCGGTTATGCGGTGACAGCAATGATTGCGGATTACGGCATCGTGGCATTTCGTGATCCTCTCGGTATTCGCCCGCTGGTGTTCGGCAGTCGTGAGAGCGAGCACGGCAAGGAATACATGATCGCTTCCGAGAGTGTGGCGTTGGATGTGCTGGGCTTTCAGTTGATTCGCGATGTGGCACCAGGGGAAGCAATTTATATTCAAAGCGATGGCAGGTTTCACGCCAAAGTGTGCGCAGAAAATCCGCAACTAAAGCCCTGTATTTTTGAATATGTGTATTTCGCGCGCCCCGATTCCATCATGGACGGCATTTCTGTCTACAAGGCGCGTATGCGCATGGGCGAAAAATTGGCAGAAAAAATTCAACGCCTGCGCCCTAATCATGATATTGATGTGGTGATTCCTGTGCCGGATACCAGTCGCGTGGCAGGTCAGATTTTGGCGCACAATTTGGGCGTAAAGTTTCGTGAAGGCTTGATGAAAAATCGCTATATCGGCCGAACATTTATCATGCCTGGGCAAAAGCAGCGCAAAAAATCTGTGCGCCAGAAATTGAATGCCATTGATTTAGAGTTTCGTGGAAAAAATGTGTTGCTGGTGGATGATTCCATTGTGCGCGGCACAACCTGCGAGCAAATTGTGCAGATGGCGCGCGATGCGGGTGCGAACAAAGTGTATTTTGCATCTGCTGCGCCGCCTGTTAAATATCCCAATGTTTACGGCATTGATATGCCTTCAGCAACGGAGTTTATTGCGCACGGTCGCACCGAAGAGGAAGTGTGTCAGGCAATCGGCGCCGACTGGCTGGTGTATCAAGATATGGATGATCTGGTAGAAAGCTGCGGTGAGTACACGCATCTCGAGAGTTTTGAATGCTCGGTATTTACTGGCGAATACATTTCTGGTGATGTCGATCAGGCGTATTTAGATCGCTTGGATGCGCATCGCAATGATGCAGCAAAAAACAAAAGTGTTGGCGGTGATGTCAATGGCAGCGTGGTTGGGATACACAACGCGCGCTGAACTTGAAGGGCGCGGCGCTGATGTTTGAGTCACGCTGGCGATGTTTTTAATAGCGTATCCCGATGGTGGGCTGCGCTTCCCCGTCAACGGCTACAGCCCGACATTTTGGTTGGAGAAAAAGCAATGAGAGATAAAAATAAATGCGGTGATGATTGGTCTTTTGAAACCTTGGGCGTGCGCGCTGGCTTCGAGGCTACAGCCTTTGGCGAACACAGTGAGCCACTTTTTCTTACGTCCAGTTATGTATTTGATTCAGCAGAGCAGGCGGCGGCGCGCTTTGCTGGCACAGATCACGGCAATGTGTATTCGCGCTACACCAATCCCACCGTTGCTGTTTTTGAACAGCGTTTGGCGGCGTTGGAAGGTGGCGAGATGGCGGTGGCCACTGCATCTGGTATGGCTGCTATTTTGGCAACGTGTATGGCGTTGTTAAAAAGTGGCGATCATGTGGTGTGCTCGCGCAGTGTATTTGGCACAACAACAGCACTTTTTACGCGATACCTGCAAAAGTTTGGCGTGGAAGTCAGTTTTGTGACCTTGGTTGATATGACTTCATGGCAACAAGCTATCCAAAAAAATACAAAATTATTTTTTCTGGAAACGCCATCGAATCCTTTGAATGAAATTGCCGATGTGGCTGCGATAGCCGATTTAGCGCACAAGGCTGGCGCATTATTGGTGGTGGATAATTGCTTTTGCTCGCCTGCGCTGCAAACGCCATTAAAGTTAGGGGCGGATATCGTTGTGCATTCCGCAACAAAATATATCGACGGTCAAGGGCGCTGTTTGGGCGGTGCTGTTGTGGGTGCTAAAAAATATCTTGATGATGTGATGATATTTTTGCGCACCACTGGGCCAACACTCAGTGCATTTAATGCGTGGGTCATGTTGAAAGGTTTGGAAACACTGGCTCTGCGTATGCGCGAGCACTGCCGCAATGCGCTGGCTTTGGCGCAGTGGTTGGAAAAACAAGATGGAATTGAATCTGTGCATTACTGTGGTTTGCCTTCGCACCCACAGCACGCTTTAGCAAAACAGCAGCAGCCTGGTGGGTTTGGCGGTGTGTTGTCGTTTGCCGTGAAGGGCGATCAAGCGGCGGCGTGGCGTTTTATCAATGCAACCAACATGGTGTCACTGACGGCCAATTTAGGTGATGCCAAAACAACGATCGTGCATCCTGCTACGACTACGCACGGTCGTTTAACACCCGAAGAACGCGCACAAGCGGGAATTGGCGATAACTTGATTCGTCTGTCTGTTGGTTTGGAGTCTTTGGTTGATATTCAAGCGGATATGCAGCGCGGTTTGTCTGCACTTTAACAATTGGCGGAGAAGCATTGTGCAGGACGTAAGTAAAACATTGGATGAAATTGTCTCTGCTGTTGGACAGGTATTGCTGGGCAAAGAAGAAAAAATTCGTCTGGCTTTGGCCTGTATGTTGGCGAAAGGGCATTTGCTGTTGGAAGATTTGCCCGGCATGGGCAAGACGACGTTTGCTCATGCCTTAGCAGCAGTTTTCGGCTTTAGTTATCGCCGCGTGCAATTTACCAGCGATATGCTGCCGGCAGATATTCTCGGTACGAACATTTTTGATGCGGAAAAACAGCAGTTTATTTTGCACCGCGGGCCAATTTTTACGCAGTTGTTACTGGCGGATGAGATCAATCGCAGCTCGCCTAAAACCCAGAGCGCACTGTTGGAGGCGATGGAAGAAAAGCAGGTGTCGATCGATGGGCAAAGTATGCCGCTGCCAGATCCTTTTTTTGTGATTGCCACGCAAAATCCGCTGCACCAATCTGGCACTTATCCACTGCCAGAATCACAGTTAGATCGTTTTTTAATGCAAATTTCTTTAGGTTTTCCCAGTCATGTGGTTGAGCGTCAATTGCTCGAAGGGAAAAATCCACGCGCTGCGTTGCAGAACATCAAACCGTTATTTTCTGTAGAGAGTTGGTTTGCTTTGCAAACGCAAGTGAATGCTGTGCAGGCTTCCAACAGCGTGTTGCATTATGTGCAGCGTTTGGTGGATTACACGCGCTATTCGGGCGATTTTCAGTGGGGGCTTTCTCCGCGCGCTACGCTGGGCTTAATGCAAGTGGCGCGAGCATGGGCCTTGTTGCAGCGCCGCCAACATGTGGTGCCGGAAGATGTGCAGGCTGTTTTTGCATCGGTAGTGTCGCATCGCCTGCGGTATCAATTGCGCAATCAGCAGCAGGCTGATCCTGCTAAGTTGGTGCTTGATAAAGTGGATGTGTTGGGGTGATCTGTGGCGTATTGGCAGCGTCGTTATCAAGCGTGGCTGGATCGTAGAATCCCGCGCCATCCTTCTGTTCGGCTCAGTCAGCGCAATTTGTTTATTTTTTTATCGCGACACGGTCTGTATTTTTTATTGCTGGATGCCTTGTTGTGGATAGGTGCTACCAATTTTCAGAATAATTTAATTTACGCGCTCAGTTTTTTGCTGCTGGCGGTATTGTTTATGGCAATTCTGCAGTCGTTTTCTAATTTGAGTGGTATCCAGTTGCGGTTCATTGATGTGGAGCCTGTATTTGCTGGCGAAATGATAGCTGCGCGTATTGAGTTGTCTGCTGCTTCATTGCGGCAGCAGTTGTGCTTTAACTGGCCAGAGCAACCATCTGTGTCGGTTTCAATTTTTGCAGATGCACCTACGTTATTGTTATTGCCGCATGCGACAAAAAAACGCGGTGTGGTGCAGTTGGGCCGATTGCGCTTGCAGTCGGTTTATCCACTGGGTGTTGTGCGTTGCTGGAGTTGGTTGGATTTGGCTGTTCAGGCTCTGGTGTATCCAGCGCCGGTAGAAGCGGATTACCGTTTTTGTAGTCGCGGCGATAGTGAGCAGGGCGTGGCTGTAGAACGCGCAGTAGGTGGCGACGAATATTTTGCGTTAAAGCCGTACACGGTTGGGGAGGCCAACTCGCGCATTGCTTGGAAGCAGTTTGCCGCTGGTCGCGGTTTGTTCGTGCGCGAGTATGCGGAGGAGTGCGGCGGTGAAGTGATGTTGGATTTTTCTGTGATGAATGAGCCAGATATTGAGTTGTGCTTATCGAAGCTGTGCTATTGCGCCTGTTTTTTGCACGAGCAAGGGCGAGCTTTTGGTTTGTTGTTGCCGAATCAACCAGTGATTGCTGTGGACAGTGGGGAGAGGCATTTGCGCTCGGTGTTAACGGCTCTAGCCATGTTTGCGGTGTAACGGTGTTTTCCAATCAATTATCACGCACAGCTTTATTGTATTTGTTGGCATCTTTTGTCGCGTGTAATGCCTTGTTGGTGAATTTCTTGCCGTGGTGGTTGTTTACTGTCGCGGCTGTCTGTGCAGTGTGGCGCGCGCTGATTTTTTCTGGCCGTGTGTCGTTTCCAGCTCCGTGGGTGCGAGTGGGTTTGGTTTTTCTGTCTGGCGAGGCACTGTTTTTACAATATCGGTTTTCAGTTTCCCTGAATGTGTTTGTTACATTGCTTATTCTTGGTTTTTCTTTGAAGTTATTGGAAATCTATCAAAAGCAAGACGCACAATTTTTGCTGTATCTGTCACTGTTTGTGTTGATGACAGTATTTTTGTTTTCGCAAATGGTTGGTTACACCGTATTGGTATTTTCTGCGGTGGTGCTGGTTTTGTCGTCACTTGTTGCTGTGCACAGTGATGAGATGGTTTTGCAGAAAAGGGCGTGGTTGCCATTGCGACGAGGTTCGTGGATTTTTCTTGCCGCGTTGCCAGTGATGTTATTTATGTTCGTGGTGATGCCGCGCCTGCCGCCCTTGTGGTCCATGCCTTTGCAAGCACAACAAGCGAAAACTGGCATGAGTGACAGCTTGAGTCCTGGGGATATTGCGAGCTTGGCGCAATCTTCGGAGATCGCTTTTCGCGCATCCTTTCCAAGCGGTGTTCCTCCGCGACAATCGCTGTATTGGTATGGTTTGTTTTTGGATCAGTTTGATGGCGTAAGTTGGTCGCAATCGTGCAAGCAGTGTTTGGATTTTTTCTCGGATACATCGGCGATAAATAACGGCACATCCTATCAAGTAGTATTGGAGCCATCTGGACAGCCGTGGGTGTATTTACTGCATCCGTCAGCGATCAATGATACGCGGATGAAGCGCAAGCCAGATGGTGTTGTACGTTATGCGGATAACGTGGTGGAGCGCAGAATCTATAGTGCAGCCTTGCTGCCGTCGCCTGCGAAAAAAATATTGAGCCGAGCAGAGCGTGCTCAGTATCTTGCGCTGCCTGACGCTGGCAATAGTCAAGCTAGGCAATTGGCGCAAACCTGGCGACAGCAATCCACTGATGAAGCTGTTGTGCAAAAGGCATTAGATTTTTATCACGCCAGTTTTCATTACACCTTGCAGCCGCCGTTGTTGCACGATGATCGCATCGATGATTTTCTATTTAATACGCGCAGTGGTTTTTGCGAACATTTTTCCAGCAGTTTTGTTTTTTTGATGCGTGCTGCTGGCATTCCTGCGCGCGTGGCAGTGGGCTATATGGGCGGCGAGGTGGATGCAAAGAATGGTTTTGTGGTGGTGCGGCAATACGATGCTCACGCGTGGGCGGAAGTGTGGTTGACCGATAAAGGTTGGCAGCGTGTGGATCCAACCGCTGCGGTTGCGCCTGAGCGCATTGATCTGGGGTTTGCTGGTGCGTATGAATCCAATGCAGCTTTTGCAGGTAACGCAGGTATATTGCAGTTGCGGCGCTTCTCTTTGCTGAATCGCATTCGGCTTAATTTCGATCGCTTTGATTATTTGTGGTCGCGCTGGGTGTTGGGCTACCGCGATGAACAGCAATCTGCTTTTTTGCAAAAACTGGGTTTGCTGACACCGTGGCGCATTGCAGTGTGGAGTGTTGCCGGTGTGGCACTCGCTTTTTTGATGCTCTGTGTGCGACTTTACTGGCGAGAGCGCAACAGAGTGTATGAGCATCCTGCTACACGCAGCTATCGAAAACTTTGCCGCGCGTATGCACGTTTAGGCTTTGAGCGGGAGATGTCAGAAACGCCGTTGCAGTATGCAGAGCGTATCCGTGCTGCAGGTGCACCGTATGCCGAGCAGTTTGCTGCGCTGTCTTTGGCGTATCACGCTTGGTTGTATGGGGCGGGTAGCGGGGAGGCAAAAATACCGTCTTCAGACTTTATAGGAGAGTGCAGATACTTGCAGTTGAGAGTGTGGTGGGTGGGCTAAGCAGGACTAATGTGAGAAGTGGCTCACAGAAAACGCCTCCCACGAGGAAAAACTGCCCCCTTCATATCCTAGACTTTACTTGAGGTATTGCCTGCCAGTATGTCTAAGAGCACAATACCCCTTGAAAAACAATAAAGACCGGCGTTATCTTCGCCTAGTTTCGAGGATGGTGCACAAAAACAACCAGGGGCTTTGGGATGAAGAATCGCACGATATTAAAGATGTTGATGCTGCTAGGAAGCTTGGTGGCGAGTCAGGCATACGCACTGGGGTTGGGAAATATCACGCTCAACTCGCATCTCAATGAGCCCTTGTCTGCCAGAATCCAGTTGGTTTCGACGGGTGAGGTGTCCCCTAACGAAGTCTTGGTGAACCTTGCGCCGCAAGAAGATTTTGATAAGGCGATGGTGGATCGCAGCTATGAACTCAATAGCTTGGTGTTTCAGTTGGATGTTTCGGATAGCAAAAATCCAGCGCTGATCGTGACGACACCTAGCCCCATCCGCGAGCCTTCTTTGGATTTTATTGTCGAGCTGCGTTCGCCGTCTGGACGGGTGCTGCGCGAATACACCTTGTTGCTGGACATCGCTCAGGGCGGCACTGCTCGGCAGCCTGCTCGCCGTTCAACGGTGGTGGTGAAGCGGGCGCATCCTGTTGCAACAAAGCCTAAAACGGCTCCCGTTGCTTCTGCTCCCTCGGTAGTGCCTCCAGCACCAGCACCAAGTGCTGCAGATGCAGCCGCAGAAGCTGCGGCCAAAGCTGCATTGGCTGCACAACTGGCCAGTGCGCAAGAGCAAGCCAATCATGCCGTGGCGGAGAATGAAACGCTAAAAAAGCAGTTAGCTGATTTAGAAAAACAGCTGGCTGATGCCACGGCGCAGTTAAATAATCAAAGCGTCCAACTGCAAGCCATGAAAGCGCAGCTAGAAGCGGCGAATGCTGCCAAGCAGGCGGCAACTCCGGCAGCCGCTCCTACACCCGCTCCGCAAGCAGCAGTTGCCCCGCCTCAGCCTGCGCCTGCTGCTGCAGCACAGCCAACACCAACTCCGCCTCCTGTGGCGCAGCCAGTGGTTGCCACACCACAAACACCTCCACCAGTGGCACAACAGCCAGTGGCAAAACCACAAACGCCATCATCGGTAGCTCCAGTAGAGCCGCCTGCGCAGCAGGAATCTGGCAGTGGTTTGGGAACAGTGCTTGTTGCTGTGGTAATTGTGTTGCTGATTGCCGGTGGATTGTGGATGGTGCGTAAACGTCAGCAGCAAAGTGCTGCAACTTCGCCGCAGCCGGAAGCATCGACAGTAACTCAAGATGCAGACACAGAAATGGATGCCGTGTTGGCGCAGTACGGTGCGGAGCATCCCCTTGCTGCGCAGCAAGAAGAGGCAACGCCACCGGTAGAAGAAAAACCACTGACAACCGATGAAGCGCTGGATCGCCTACTGGCTGATACAGACTTTGGTTCTTCGGATGTGCCAACTGTGGAAGAAGTTAGCTCCGATTCTCAAGAGTTGGTGATGGACGATGAGTTCTTGCCATCAGACGAGTTGATGCCGGTAGCCGAATTGGAAGATTGGTCTACAGAGACTTTGGCAACAGAGGCAGCGCTAGTTGATAAAGATTTTGTGTTCGAGCCGGAGTTGTTTGCCGAGCCGGAAGCGCCTGTGGCTGAAGTGGAAACGCCCGCACCGGTAGTGACTGCGCAAGCTGAGCCCATCGTGGATGAAGCCTTCCACGATGCAACCGACAGAGATTTTGTGGTCACCAAACTGGAGCTGGCGCGACAGTATTTGGAAATGAGTGACGCGGAAAGTGCTAGGGATTTGTTGCAAGAAGTCTTGGAAGAAGGCGACGAAGAGCTCAAACAAGCTGCAACAGATTTGCTGAAGAAAATCTCGTAATTGTTCTGCCACCAATCTGTGCAATGCAGATTGGTGGGCACGAATGGACTCGAACCATCGACCCCCACCATGTCAAGGTGGTGCTCTAACCAACTGAGCTACGTGCCCTTGCAAAAAAACTGTCCAGTTGCAGACAGGGGCGGCAATGTACCAGCGCCCCTTAAACTTGTAAACCGTCAATCTTCTTTCGCAAAAGCGCGTAGAAAGCCCATAAAAGCCTGAAGGGTATGCCTGACTTCGCTATGATGTTGCTGTGCCACTGCAATACGAGAGAGATCATGCAAGAGAACATCCCCGCCAGTCATGCAGAATCTGTTCGTTGTCATCACAATCGTCTGACGAATTGTGGTGATTGTCGATTGAATACTTTGTGTTTGCCGATTGCACTGGATGCGACAGAAATCGATCAATTGGATGAGATCGTTAAACGCGGCAGACCTTTGGCAAAAGGCGAGCATTTGTTTCGTCAGGCGGCAGCATTTGATGCTGTTTACGCCGTGCGATCAGGCAGCTTCAAAGCGTACGCAACGTCGGATGACGGCACAGAGCAAGTGACCGGTTTTTATCTGCCGGGTGAAATTATGGGCTTGGATGGCATTAGCAATCTGTCGCATTGCAGCTCAGCAGTGGCCTTAGAAACGTCGACGGTGTGTGAAATTCCTTTTTCGCGTTTGGAAGAATTGAGTGTTCGCTTGCCTGCTTTGCAGCGCCGGTTTTTTCAAATGATGGGTAAAGAAATTGCGCGCGATCAACAGATGTTTACGCTGCTTGGTAAAAACTCGGCAGAGGAGCGCATCGCTTCGCTGTTGTTGAGTATTTCTACACGTCACCATCACCGCAACTTATCGGCTAGCCGTTTTCGCTTGAGCATGTCGCGTGCAGAAATGGGCAACTACATGGGCTTGACGGTGGAAACCGTGAGCCGCGTTTTTAGTCGTTTGCAGAAGCAAAATATCATCAAAGTGGATAACCGTGAAATTGAAATACTGGACATGGATGCGCTAAAAGTCGCCGCCAATGCAGCATGAAGTAATGTCGATGAGCGCATTTGTGAGACGAACTTTTATTCATGGTGTTCTTGTTTTCTGTTGGGTTGTGTTCAGTTCTTCCGCTCAGGCAGAAATCAATAGTGATCTCGGTTTTCAATCTTGGATACACACATTTCGTGCAGAGGCGATAAAACAGGGGGTTCGTCCTGATGTGTATGACAGCGCTTTTCGCACGGTCACTGAGCCAGATAATGTTGTTCTGGAAAAAGCGCACTACCAGCCGGAGTTTCGCACGGAAGCGTGGGAGTACATGGATAACCGCGTGCAGGAACGTTCCATCAATACTGGTCGCGCCATGTTGCAGCAATACAGCAGTGTGTTGCAGTTCATTGAACGCAGCAGTGGGGTTAGTCGCTATGTGTTGTTGGCGATCTGGTCTATGGAATCGGGCTATGGCGCGGCGCTGAAAAAGCCGGACAGCTTGCACTACATTCCTCGCGCTTTGGCAACGCTGGCGTATGCGGATCCTAAACGCGCCAGTTATGCGCGCACGCAGTTAATTGCTGTATTGAAAGTTTTACAACGCGGTGATGTCTCGCAAAAAGAATTGCTCGGCTCATGGGCGGGGGCGATGGGACATACGCAATTTATCCCCACCAGTTATTTGGCCTACGCAACCGATGGCGATGGCGATGGCAAAAGTGATATTTGGCAGTCGGTGCCCGATGCCTTGGCAACGGCGGCACAGTTATTGAAAAAAAATGGCTGGCAGTCTGGCTCGAGTTGGGGTTATGAAGTGCTGAATTCTGGTGATGCACGCGGCAATAAGGTTCTGGCATTGCAAGG
>CAZHQZ010000030.1:0-3335 GCA_964534675.1 uncultured Pseudomonadales bacterium
CACCTCGGCATGTCGGGCAGCCTGCGCTTGGATGATCCAACCACGCCGCACCGCAAGCACGATCACATCGAGCTACACCTGAGCGGCGGTCTGTGTCTGCGCTACTGCGATCCGCGCCGCTTCGGTGCGTGGCTGCACACCACCGACGACCCACAGCAACACACCCTGTTGGTCGATTTGGGCCCCGAGCCGCTCAGCAAACAATTCTCTGCCAAATACCTGCAAGAGCGCCTAAAAAACCGCAAACAGCCTATCAAAACGCTGATTATGGACAGTCACCTAGTGGTGGGGGTCGGCAATATCTACGCCAACGAGGCGCTGTTTTTGGCGGGCATCCACCCGCAGCGAACAGGGCAATCTCTCACGACTGATGAGTGCCAGCGCCTCGTGCAGCACATCAAACAGATTTTGCGGCGCGCCATCCAACGCGGCGGCACCACACTGCGCGATTTCGTCGGCGGCGATGGCAAGCCCGGTTACTTCGCACAAGAACTCTTGGTTTACGGGCGCGCGGGCGAGCCCTGCCTGCACTGCCAAACACCGCTGCTGGAAATCCGGCTCGGCCAGCGCAGCACGGTTTTCTGTCCGCACTGCCAATCCTTGTGAAGAAAAGTCTTGCAAAATGGTTTTTGCCGTATTAAGTTTGAAAGACCGTCCTCTATAAATCATAAAGTTAGGACGCACTTCTTAGAAAATACGCCAACTTCAAAGGAGAATTGGCATGGCTCTTACCCTGAAAAAACTCGCAACGCCTCTGCTGGCTGCCAGTTTGTTGCTGCCTTCGCTCAACGCTTTTGCCGCTGCTGCCGATCCGTTTGATAACGGCAAGCCTTCTGCGCTGGCGATGATGACGGATCTGATTATTCTGCGACCGCTAGGCACAGCCGCCACCATCGTAGGCGCGGCGGCGTATGTCGTCAGTCTGCCGTTCACGCTGCCCACTGGCAGCGCCAGTGAAGCTGGTTCGGTATTGGTGGGCGAGCCTGCCATATACACATTTGCACGCTGCCTTGGATGCACGCGCCCCGGCTACCACCCAAGTGTGAACAATGACGAGCAAATGTCGCCTGAAGATTCTGTAACAGAGTAATTACCCATCACTTCACTGTGTAGTAACAACCCAAGGAGATACAAAATGAAAAAATTATTTATCGCAACCGCCTTAGCTTCTACTGTTGCACTGACAACTGGGTGTGCAGTGGCTCGCTCTCCTGTCAACAACGGATTTCTCTTCACTGATGTGAAAGGCTCCGAATCTGTAGGTAGCGCAGCATCCGGTACTCGTTATGGCAGAGCTTGCTCCGCTAATGTTCTCGGTCTAGTGGCTTACGGTGACTCTTCTGCCCGCACCGCTGCCAGCCGTGCAGGTATCAACCACATCCAAACTGTTGATTACTCAACCAACACTGTTCTGGGTGTATGGGCTCAAACTTGTACGCTGGTTTACGGCGAATAAGTTAGGTTACGCTCAACCAAAAAAGCCGCATTCGTTGCGGCTTTTTTTATGGCTGTATTTTTTACAACTGCGCTTTGCGCGCCGCGAATTTTTCTGCCAGCGCATCCACCACGATGGGATGCACAAACTTGCTGATGTCACCGCCCAGCGAACCAATTTCTTTCACCAAGCTGGAGGAAATGTAGGAGAGGTGATCGGCCGGTGTGAGAAATAAACTTTCTACATCAGGAGCCAGCGCGCGATTCATATTCGCCAACTGAAACTCGTATTCAAAATCCGATACCGCACGCAAACCACGCACCACGCCGCTGGCTTTTTGTTGATGCACAAAATCGACCAACAAAATATCAAAACCAACAACTTCAACATTGTTGAGATGACTCAACACGCGCTGCGCCAAATCCACGCGCTCTTCCAACGTCAGCAGCGGACCTTTGCGTTTGCTGGAGGCAATCGCCACCACCACAGTATCGAACAAACGGCAACTGCGTTCGATCAAATCGACGTGACCATTGGTGATGGGATCAAACGTGCCAGGGTAGATCACTTTGCGCATAAAAAACCCCAGTGCAAGAAGGCGGGGAAAAAGAGAACAGTGGTCGGCATGGTAACGGATTTACCTAGGTGCTCAAGCAATTTTTTCACTGCGCCGCCACAGGCCGTAGCACACTGCACCCGCACGCTGCTGGCGAAATATTGTAAAACCTGCCGGCGGCAGCATCAGCGTTGTTGCAGGTTGCTCGAAGTAAATCCACGGATCCTCTGCCAATAATTTGCGCTGCTCCAACTGCGACAGCAAGGTCGCAGGTGACAGCGTTGTTTCGGCAAAAGGCGGATCAATAAACACCACATCAAATACGTCAGATACCGACGACAACCACGCCACGCTGTCGGCGAGAACAATCTGCGCGGTCTCTGCCGCTAGTTGCTGCTGTGTCATGCGCAAACCGCGCACAGCCTGCGCATTGCGCTCCAGCAAGGTGCAATGCGCTGCACCGCGCGACAACGCCTCAAAGCCCAACACGCCGCTGCCAGCAAACACATCCAAACAGCGCGCGCCGTGCAACACCGGCATCAACCAATTGAACAGTGTTTCGCGAATGCGATCACCCGTCGGACGCAGACCTTCGCCATCCACAAAGGCAATTTTGCGCCCGCGCCACTGCCCGCCGATGATGCGCACACGGTTGTCATTCTTTGCTATCGACTTGCGCAAAACACTCTCCCCACAATGAGAGTGATAGGATAACACCCTACAAAACTGGATCATCGACTCTCGGATCACCTCAAAACTTATGGCAATTTTCGGCTTCGGCAAAGACAAGAAAACCAGCGAACAACCCGTAACTCCAGCGGCAACCGTTGAACAGCAAACGATTGCACCCAATACCACATCCACAGAAAACACGCCCGCAGACACCACGCCTGCAGCAAACACGGAAAGTTTGTTCAGCCGCATCAAACGCGGTTTAGCGCGCACTGGCAGCAGCATCGGCGAAGGCATCGGCACGATTTTGCTCGGCAAACGTCAAATTGATGACGATTTAATTGAAGAATTGGAAACGCGTTTGCTGTCGGCGGATGTGGGCATCGACGCCACCACGGTGATTCTCGACGATCTCACCGCGCGTGTGGCGCGCAAAGAACTCACCGATGGCGATGCACTGTACAAAGCCCTGCAAGACAATTTGCAGCAGATGTTGCAAAACGCCGAAGCACCTTTAGTGATAACAAAAACGCAGCAGCCGTTTGTGATTTTAGTGGTCGGCGTCAACGGCGTTGGCAAAACCACCACCATCGGCAAACTCGCTATGCGTTTACAACAACAAGGCAATAGCGTGATGCTCGCCGCTGGCGATACTTTTCGCGCCGCTGCGGT
>CAZHQZ010000030.1:3435-7732 GCA_964534675.1 uncultured Pseudomonadales bacterium
TCGTTGTCGCAGGGCAAGATCTCGGCAAATTAAATGCCGCGCGCATTCCCTACTATCGCCGTCACATCGGCGTGGTGTTTCAAGATCACCAACTGCTCCCAGATCGCAGCGTATTTGATAACGTGGCGCTGCCGCTGCACATCGCCGGTTATTCGCCCAAAGATATTGGTCGCCGTGTGCGTGCCGCACTCGACAAAGTGGGTTTGCTCGACAAAGAAAAAAACTTTCCGATAGCGCTGTCCGGCGGCGAACAACAGCGCGTCGGTATTGCGCGCGCCGTAGTCAATCGCCCACCGGTTTTATTGGCCGATGAACCCACCGGCAATCTCGACCCTGAGCTATCCGCAGAAATCATGCGTTTGTTTGGCGATTTCAGCCGCGTGGGTGTGACCGTGTTGATCGCCACCCACGATCTCGATTTGATTCACCGCTTTGGACAACACCGCGAATTGGTATTGCAGCGTGGGCGCTTGATTCACGGCAGTGAGCGAAATTGAGCATGGCTGCCATCACTGAAAAAAATAAATCCGCGCGCGGCGCAACGGCTGTCACTATCGGCTGGCGCGTCATCTTGCGCGCTTGGTTGCAACATCATCGCACGTCTGCACGAGACAGTTTTTTTCGACAACCGCGCGCACCGTTTCAACACATACTCACGGCAGCCGTTATCGGCATTACACTGGCTCTGCCCGCACTGTTTGCACTGGCGCTCAACAATTTTCAACAACTCGGCGAGCAGTGGCACGGCAATCCACGCTTATCTATTTTTCTGGAAAGAAAAACCGAGGCGAATGACATCGCCGCGCTGCAAAAACAATTGCGACAAAACAACGCTGTTACTGCCGTTACACTCACCACACCCGAGCAGGGCTTGGCGAGTTTTGAAAAAAGCGCGCACCTCTCCAACACCTTAACACTGCTGGATGAAAACCCGCTGCCGCCGCTGCTGACTGTCGAGCTGCGCGCAGACACCACGCCAGAAGCGGTGCAGCAATTGCAAACACAATGGGAGCCGCTGCCACACGTCGATAGCGTGCAAGCCGATTTCTCTTGGCTAAAAAAATTATTTCATCTCATGCAATTGGGAAAACGCATCGCTTGGGGCTTGGCAATTCTGCTCGGTATCGGCGCACTGCTCTCAGTGGGTAACACCGTGCGTTTAGCACTGGAAAATCGCCGCACAGAAATTGTTGTCGCCAAATTAGTGGGCGCAACCGATGCCTTTGTGCGCCGCCCTTTTCTCTACAGTGGCTTTTGGTTTGGATTTTCCGGCGGTTGCATGGCAATACTTTTGGTGGCAGCAGGTTATTACAGTGTTATCGCGCCCGTCACAGCGCTGGCCGCCTTGTATCAATCGAATTTTGTGTTGCAAGGCCCCACGCTGCTCACTGCTTTCGGTCTGCTGTTAGCAGGCATTGCCATCGGCGTGATTGGCGCGTGGCTCACGGTCGGGAACCATTTGCGCGAAATGCGGCCTCAGTAAGCCACACACTCATTCGCACACACGCTATGTACGGCATTGCATTAAAAATGCTGTTTGGTGATCGCGGTAAATATCTCGGCATCATCACCGGCATTGCACTGGCTTCTATCATCATGCTGCAACAACCAGGCATGATGTTGTCGATACTGTCGCGCACTTACAGCTTCATCACCGATATTGATCTGCCCGATATTTGGGTGATGGATCCCATGGTGCGCTTTATCGACGATTCCAAACCCATGCTGGACACCGAACTCTACCGCGTGCGCAGCGTCACCGGTGTGGATTGGGCTGTGCCGCTGTACAAAGGTTCACAGCGCGTGCGCCTAGAAAATGGCGAAATGGTTGGCTCCAGTTTACTGGGCTTGGACGATGCCACTTTGATCGGTGGTCCCAGCGTTATTCTCAGCGGCAGTTTGGCGGATTTGCGCCGACCAGATGCGGTTATCGTCAACGAAGCCGGCGCGCGCGGACGCTTGGCAAAACCGGCAAAAAATCCCAATGATAAGCCGCAGCCACTCACTGTGGGCGACACGCTGGAAATCAACGACAAACGCGCTGTTGTCGTTGGCATTGCACAAGCCACAGCCACTTTTGGTTCACAACCCATTATTTTCACCACGTTCACGCGCGCTAAAAATTATTCACTCGGCGAACGCAAGTTACTGACATTTATTTTAGTCAAAGCCAAGGCGGGCGAAGCACCAGAAAAAGTGGCGCAACGCATCACCGAGAAAACCGGCTTGGCCGCTTATACAGCCGATCAATTCAAAGAGTTATCACTCAAATATTTTATTAAAACGTCCAGCATCTTGGTGAACTTTGGTTTTATGGTATTGATTGGTTTTGTAGTAGGCGCAGCAGTAACTGGACAAATTTTTTACAATTTCACGCTGGAAAATTTGCGTTATTTCGCTGTTTTTAAAGCCATGGGTACACCAGACAAAGTGCTGCTGAAAATGATTTTGTTACAGGCGATGACCGTGGGCGCGATTGGCTTTGGCATCGGCGCTGGCATTACGGCTTTATTTGCGGCATCAACGCGCGGCGGCACGGGGCTCACCATGACCTTGTCTTGGCAGTTGCTGACTGGCAGCGGCGTGGCTGTGTTTGCTATTTGTTTGTTGGCGGCATTTTTTAGCGTGCGCAAAGTTTTTCGACTGGAACCCGCGGTGGTGTTTAAGGGATGACTATGCTCAATACCGACACAACCGCTATTCACTGTCGCGGCATTACCAAACATTACGGCGCGGGTGAAAACCGTATTGCGGCACTGCGCGGCATTGATCTGGATGTGTTATCCGACGAACTAATGATGCTAGTGGGTCCATCTGGCTGCGGCAAAACTACGTTGATTTCTGTGTTGGCCGGCATACTCGATCAAGACGGTGGAGATTGTCTCGTCTTCGGTGAAAATCTAAAACAAATGCCTGCACGCGAGCGCGTCGCGTTTCGCGCCAAAAACATTGGCTTTGTTTTTCAAGCGTTCAATTTAATTCCCGCGCTAACCGCTGCTGAAAATGTTGCGGTGCCGTTACAAATAAATGGCATTCGCGAATCTGTCGCTCTGCGTCAAGCACAGGAAATGTTGGCCGAAGTGGGGCTGCAAGATCGCGGACACTCCCTGCCTGCACAACTATCCGGTGGACAACAACAGCGCGTAGCCATTGCTCGTGCGCTGATACACAACCCGCGTTTAGTGGTGTGCGATGAACCCACCAGCGCATTGGATCACGCCACCGGACATCGCGTGATGGAAATTATGAAAAATGTTGCCGCACACCAAGCACGCGCGCTCATTATTGTGACGCACGATGCGCGTATTTTTGAATTTGCTGATCGCATCGCGCACATGGATGACGGTCATATCATCGACATAAAAACAGGAGGTACTTGATGTTGCCCGCTGTATTGAAAAAAAGTTGGCTGCCACCACTCGCTCTGATCGGTTTGGTATATGCCGCCTATGTGTCGCTCAGTTTTCATAAAGAGCACAAACCTGCTCAACCGGTCGCACTGCCTGCACAGGCACCTGCTTACGCCAACTACATTGGCGGCGCTGGCATGGTGGAAGCTAGCAGCAACAACATCAGTATCGGCACTTCTCTGCCGGGCATTGTCAGCAGCGTTGCTGTTGCTGTGGGCGATCAAGTGCAAGCAGGTGATGTTTTATTTGCGATTGATGATCGCCCGTACCGCTCTGATCTCGCCATCAAAGAAGCCGATATTTTGAAAGCGCGTGCAGCCGTGGGCGAAGCCAAGGCCGCGCTTGCCGATGCCAGCAGCCAATACGCGCATGTGCGCGACGTAAAAGATGGCCGTTTAATCAGCGTGGAAGAAGTTGAAAAACGCCGCAACGCAGAAGCCACAGCCAAAGCACAACTTGACAGCGCCACGGCTGCTGTCGCTTCGGCAGAAGCCGCAGCGCAAGCCACGCGCACAGACATTGAACGCCTCACGGTGCGCGCACCCATTGCGGGTGAAATTTTGCAAGTAAATGTGCGGCCGGGTGAATACGCTGCCACCGGTGCACTCACCACGCCTTTGCTGCGCATGGGCGATATGTCCAAACTGCATGTGCGTGTTGATATTGATGAAAATGATGCGTGGCGCTTTCAGCCCGGCGCGCGCGCCACCGCAATTTTGCGCGGCAATCGCGACATGAAAACAGAATTGCAATTCGTGCGCGTAGAGCCATTTGTCACACCAAAAACTGCATTGACGGGCAGCAGCACAGAACGAGTGGATACGCGCGTGTTGCAAGTCATCTACGCTTTTCCACGCAATAGCATCCCAGCTTTTGTTGGGCAGCAA
>CAZHQZ010000030.1:7832-11549 GCA_964534675.1 uncultured Pseudomonadales bacterium
GCAAGTCATCTACGCTTTTCCACGCAATAGCATCCCAGCTTTTGTTGGGCAGCAAGTCGATGTGTTTGTTGAAGTACCATCGCCATGACAGCCTTTCAAAAACACACACTACCTCTTCTGGCTGTCTGCTTTCTTATCAGCGCCTGTGCACCATTTACAACACCATCAGAAAAACTTTCTGCACCAGCGCAATGGCAAGAAACAGCATCTGTACGTCCTGCTGAAAACTTGTCTTCATGGTGGCAGCGTTTTAATGATCCGCAATTAAACACGCTGATTACACTCGCACTGCAATCCAACTTGGATTTAAAACAAGCACAAGCGCGTATTGCGCAAGCGCGAGCAGAATTGTCCGCTAGCAGTTCTGCGTTATATCCATCATTAGATTTCAATACATCTATCACACGCAGCGATAACGGAAACTCTGCAACGTCTACCAACAGCAGTTTTTCCAACAAACCCTCTACCTTGTATCGCACCGGCTTTGATGCCAGTTGGGAGTTAGATTGGCTGGGGCGCACGCGCACGCAAATAGCCGCTGCACAAGCGCGCCACGCCGCCAGCATCGAAGATTTGCGCGATGCACAAGTGACATTATTGGCCGACGTAGCTAATACCTACATCACTTTGCGCAACAGCCAGCGCCAACGCGTATTAGCACAAGAAAATATTGATGCGCAAAAAAATATTTTTGCGCTAACACAAGAGCGCTATCATCGCGGACTGGTCGCTTACTTGGATGTAGCAGAAGCGCAAACGGAACTGGCCGCTGCGCAAGCGACATTGCCGCTGTATAGCGCGCAAGAAAAACAAGCACAACGAGCCATTGCGGTTTTACTGGGTTACGCTCCAGAACAAATATCGGTTGCGCTCACTGCCGTCACCGTTATTCCAACGCTGAACGCAAAAACTGCTATTGGCTTGCCGTCCGATTTGCTGACACGCCGCCCCGATTTGCGCGCAGAACAACAGCGTCTTGTCGCAGCCGCCGCTGATATACATGTCGCCAAACTGGATCGCTACCCGTCACTGGATCTCACATTTGGTTTGGGATTACAAAGCCGCGAGCGCAGTACGCTGTTTGATATTCGCAGCCGCTACTGGTCACTGGCTCCCAGCCTACAACTGCCCATTTTTGACGCAGGGCGCATTCGCGCCAACATCGACAACAAACAGGCCGTTTATGACGAAGCGCGCTATCGCTACCAACAAACTTTTAACCGCGCACTGCAAGATGTCGAAAATGCGTTGACAGGTTTTTATGCCGAAGATGCGCGTTGCGAACATTTACAGCAAGCTGTTACTTCTGCCACGGAAGCAGTAACTTTAGCGCAGCAACGTTACGCCACCGGTTTAGACAATTTTCTCAACGTGATTGTTGCGCAGCGTGCACTCTATTCTGCACAAAGCAATCTTGCCGATGCGAAGGCACAACGCAGTACACAAGCAATTGCGCTCTACAAAGCGCTGGGTGGCGGCTGGCAATAACCATTTACTGCATGCGTTTTTTGGCGCGATCATCCGCCGCCTTTGTGCGCCGCGTGGGCTCTGCCTCTAATGGATTTTCTGGCCAATAATGTTTGGGGTACTGGCCGCGCATATCTTTGCGCACATCTTTGTAGGTATTTTGCCAAAAACTGGCTAGATCCTGCGTTACCGCTAACGGCGTGTGGCGCGGCGATAACAAATGAATCAAAACAGGAATTTTTCCTTCCGCAATACGCGGCGTTTCTTTTGCGCCAAACATTTCTTGCAAACGCACCGGCAACACCGGCTGCGCGCCAGAGTAATCCAGCGCGATACGAGAACCTGTAGGCACAACGAGATGCGCAGGAGCTAGGCGATCCAATATTTGTTGCTGCGCATAATCCAGTTGTGATTGCAGCGCCGCCAACCAATCCACTTGTGACAACTGACTGCGGCGAGTGATGCCATTTAAAAAAGGCAGCGCCCAATCTTCTAATGTGGCTAGCAAATGCGCTTCGTCAAAACTTGGGAAATTGTCTGCCGAATTATTGTCTGACAGCCACCGCACGCGCTGCAACCACTGCTGGGCTAAATCAGAAATCGGAAAATTGCGCCAACCGATTTGACGCAAACCAGAACACAATACCAAAGCCACAGCTTCGCCATGCGCAGGCAATTTTTTTTCTTTAACTATGACGGCACCAAAGCGTTGCACTTCGCGCGCCAACACCGATTCTTCTTGTGTAGACCACAAGACTTCTTCGCCACAGAAAAATAATTCTGGCAAAAATATCGCCAAATCATCTTCCCGCACAGCCGCCGCCAAATAAATACGCGCGTCGCGGCCTTCACCATCCAAATCAGCGATGGCAATCCATGTCTCTTTGCTCAACACGCTGGCGACTGGCAACACAGCACCCGTACCACTTGCCAACTGCCAGCGTTCGCCGCGCTCATCGCGCCGCCGCGCGACACGTTCGGGATAGCACAACGCCAACATCAAACCCAATTTTTCTTCCTGTGGCGCACTGTCGTGATAAATTTTTAATATCTCACGCAGGCGCTGAGCTTGTTTTTTAACGCGCTCACGCGCCGCGCGATCCACAGCACCACCGTGTTGTAACGCCAACCAGCGCAAATAAAAATCTGCGTCTTTTTCGCCGCGCAATATATCTCGCTCATCCAACAGCGCCGCCACATCACAAGCTAGCGCACCTATGTCGTGCTCGTTGGCGCGCAACAACATATGCGCATAGCGTGGATGCACGGGCAGCAATGCCATAGCACGGCCGTGCGCAGTGATTTTTTGTGCTGCATCCAGCGCACCCAGCATCTGCAATTTTTCACGCGCCTGCTGCAAGTGCGCCGCTGGTGGCGCACTCAAAAATGCCAACTGTTTTTCATCCACACCCCACTGCGCCAAATCCAAGGCCAATGGCATTAAATCGCTGTGCAAAATTTCTGGTGTGGGAAATTTCGCCAGTATTTTGTGTTGCTCTGCACTCCATAAACGGTAGCACGCGCCTGCTTGTTGTCGGCCAGCGCGCCCTGCACGCTGAGTTGCTGTTGCCTGCGATACGCGCGTGGTGAGCAAGCGACTCATACCGCGCCGTGGATCAAATTGCGCGGTGCGCACTAAGCCCGCATCCACCACCACACTCACACCATCAATCGTCAATGAAGTTTCGGCAATGCTGGTAGACAAAATAATTTTTCTTGCGCCGCCTGCCATTTTTTGCAATGCAGATTGTTGCATCGCCGTTGACACTTCGCCGTGCAAAATATGTATTTGATCGGCTGGCACCACATCACTCTGTTCTAAGGCTTTTTTAACTTGCAGTATTTCGCGCTTGCCAGGCAAAAATACCAACAAATCACCCTGCTGTTCTCGACAAGCACGCTGCACGGCGCACAAAACGGACTGCGCAAAGCTATCGCCTTGTTGCAATAATAAATCGCCACCCAAATAAATTATCTCAACGGGATAGCTGCGCCCTTCGCTGTGTATTACGGGCGCATTATCCAACAACGCCGAGACAGCAACGCCATCCAAGGTGGCTGACATCACAACTATTTTTAAATCGTCACGCCAATTTTTTTGCACATCTCGCGCCAGTGCCAAACCGAGATCGGCATGCAGGGAGCGCTCGTGAAACTCATCAAAAATAATCAGCCCTACTCCACTGAGTTCGGGATCATTTTGTATCTGGCGCGCCAGCACGCCTTCTGTCACCACTTCAATTTTTGTGC
>CAZHQZ010000030.1:11649-13496 GCA_964534675.1 uncultured Pseudomonadales bacterium
TCATTTTGTATCTGGCGCGCCAGCACGCCTTCTGTCACCACTTCAATTTTTGTGCGCGCAGAAACTTTGCTCTCACCGCGTATGCGATAACCCACGGTTTCACCGACATTTTCCGCGAGCTGCTGCGCCATGTACTGCGCGGCGCGTATCGCTGCCAAACGGCGCGGCTCCAACATCAGAATGCGCCCAGCAACGGCGCCAGCATCCAACAACGCCAGCGGCACGCGCGTGGTTTTGCCAGCACCCGGTGCCGCCGATAACACCACACACGGCGCAGCGCGCACGGTGTTGCACAATTCGGGAAGCACGACATCAATAGGGAGTGGTGTTTGCATGTGGATTCACATTTTCACGAGCTGCTATGATCGGACAGTGACTCACAGAATGCGACTCTTGGTGTTATCCAGGCAATCGCGTAGACTGGTCGCACTCCCTTTTATCTATTGAGCACTGATCGTGATTTACACCAGCAGAGCAATCAATCAAACGTGGCGATGGCGCCATTGAGCCACTCGCGTGTAAACGCGTGCCTGTTTGTTATTTTGATTGATTTCTGACTGAGGTTTCACCATGCCCACGCTCACCACCGAACAGTTCTCCGCACTCACCGCGCAAGGCTACAACCGCATTCCTGTCGTGCGTGAGTTGTTTGCCGATTTAGAAACACCGCTATCTTGTTACTTAAAATTGGCGCGCCAACCGTACAGCTATTTGCTGGAATCGGTGCAGGGCGGCGAAAAATGGGGGCGCTACTCTTTTATCGGCCTGCCCTGCCGCACACAACTGATGGTGCGCGGCAACACGATTACCGTACAGCGCGATGGCGAAACATTACAGCGCGAGCAGTGTGCGGATCCGCTAACTTTTATCGAGCAATTTCGCGCGCAGTATCGCGTGGCGGAACTACCTAATTTGCCGCGTTTTACCGGCGGCTTGGTCGGCTTTTTTGCTTACGACACCGTGCGCTATGTCGAACCGCATCTGCAAAAATCACAACCACAGCAAGACCCACTCGGTACACCCGACATACTGTTGCTGCTGTCGGAAGAGGTGTTGGTGTTTGATAATTTATCCGGCCGCATTTTGTTGATTGTGCACGCCGATACTGCACAAGAAAATGCGCTGGCACTGGCACAGCAGCGTTTGGATATTTTGCAAGCGCAACTCGCCACCGCAACACCTGCACTGCCGCCGATTGCGCTCGCTACACCGACAGACGCCAAACTGGAAGAGCAATTTGTTTCTTCTTTTGGCGAAGCGGCATTCAAAAATAGTGTGGCGACCATCAAGGAATACATTGCGGCAGGCGACACCATGCAAGTGGTGTTATCGCAGCGCATGTCATTACCTTTTGACGCCGAGCCGCTGAATCTTTATCGCGCTTTGCGCAGTTTAAATCCATCGCCTTACATGTATTTTCTGGATTGCGGCGATTTTCATATCGCCGGTTCTTCGCCAGAAATTTTGGCGCGCTTGGAAGACGGCACTATCACAGTGCGCCCCATTGCCGGCACGCGCAAACGCGGCCACACCACTGAAGAAGATCGCGCGCTGGAAGCCGATTTATTAGCAGACCCTAAAGAAATTGCCGAGCATTTGATGTTGATTGATTTAGGGCGCAACGATGTCGGGCGCGTTGCCAATATCGGCAGTGTGCAACTGACAGAAAAAATGGTGGTGGAACGCTACTCACACGTCATGCACATCACATCCAACGTCACCGGAAAATTGCGCGACGGTTTAGATGCCATGGACGCGTTGCGCGCTACGCTACCCGCTGGCACTTTATCGGGCGCGCCAAAAATTCGTGCGATGGAAATTATTGACGAATTGGAAAATGAAAAACG
>CAZHQZ010000031.1:0-7365 GCA_964534675.1 uncultured Pseudomonadales bacterium
CTGGACATGGTGGATACGCTGGAACAGTTTCGCACTGAACACAATCTGCCCGATTTTGATGTCGGCATCGGCATTCATTCGGGGTCTGCGGTGGTGGGCATGCTGGGCTGCAATCAACGCTTGGAATACACTGCCATCGGCGATACTGTAAACCTCGGCAGCCGCTTGGAAGGCGTCACCAAAGGCATTGCTCGCATACTGGTCTCACAGAGCACGCGCGATTTATGCGGCGAGTATTTTGACTTTATCCCACACGGCTCCTGCAAAGTGAAAGGACGCGAAGAACCCGTGAATATCTACGAACCCCAAAGGAAACCGTCATGATAAAAACCTACCGCCTCATGCCACCGCTACTGGGCAGCCTGCTGCTCACCGCCGCACTGGCTGTGCAAGCCGATGCTGGACAGACCACCGCTGCCACCGAGTTGAAACAAGCGCCCAATGCAGGCAGCGCGACCATCAGCCAGTTGTCCGCTGGGCAGGCACTGCAAATTGGCACGCGCCAAGGCGCTTGGTATCAAGTCAAAACGCCGCAAGGGGAAGGCTGGGTGCGCATGTTGAGCGTGCGTTTGCAGGGCGGAGCCGCGCGCGGCGGCGAATCCACCCTGAGCGGCTTGGCGAGCCTCGCACAGGCCTCGCGCAGCAATACCACGGTGGCCACCGGTGTGCGCGGGCTGTCACGCGAGCAACTGCAAGACGCGCAGGAAGATCCGGCGGAAGTCGCGCGCATGAATCAATACCAAGTGAGCGCGGAAGAAGCGCGTCAATTTGCTCAGGCCGCTGGCCTGCCTGCGCCAAGGAGATAAGGCCATGCGCTATTCACGCTTACTCACCCGCCTCACCGTATTACTGGCTTCCGTTTTGCTGATGAGCTGCGCCGCCCTGCGCGGTGTGAACGTCGGCGGCTACGATCTCACCCCGCTCGCAGACGCAGGTGACAAACTCGCCAAAAGCACGGCCGGCACTTCCGAGCAGGAAGAAGCGGACATCGGTCGCCACATGGCCGGCACGCTGCTCGGTGCTTCCAAACTCAGCCGCCAGCAACAACAGCAGCGCTATGTGAATCGCGTCGGGCGTTTGCTCGCACTGCACAGCACGCGCCCCAATTTGAATTGGCATTTCGGCGTGCTGAACGATAATGACATCAACGCCTTTGCTGCACCCGGCGGCTATGTGTTTATCACCAGCGGTTTGCTCAATATTTTAGACAACGAAGCGCAACTCGCCGGTGTGTTATCGCATGAAATTGCACACGTCACGCACAAGGATTATCTCAACGCGATGCGCAGCAATAATTTGCTCGGCGCTGCGTTGGATGTGGGTGCATTTGTGGGCAACGCTGCCACGGAAGGGCGCATGAACAACACCGAGCGCGAATTTGCGCAGCGCGTGGTGAATGCTTCCAAGCAAGTGTATGCGCGCGGCTTGGATAAGAGCGACGAATACGCCGCCGACAGAGCTGCTTTAGAAACCATGACTGACGCAGGCTACGACCCTTACGCGTTTGTGGAAGTGATGCAAAAACTGGAAGCGCGTTCCGCACGCGATAGCAGCATGGCGCTGCTGCTGCAAACGCATCCCAGCCCTGCCAGCCGTCTCGCAGAAATGAGCAGCACGCTGGACAGCTTGAACGTACCGCCCAATGCGCAAACATTGGCAAATCGCTTTCAGCAATCGGTGCGTTAGTTTTTAGTTCATCAATGAGCGCATGACAGCACCGTCACTGCGCTCATTTTTTTCAGCATTTTTTATTCAGCGCCCGCGAAACCAGCGCACATCCAGTGCGTGTTTATCCACCAAATCTACCACGTCTAACACCAGCGCAAACAGCGCCATGCGAATCAACACGCCGTTGTCTGCTTGACGAAAAATCGCGAGGTTGGGATTTTCATTTAAGTCGTTATCTAATTCATTCGCTTCGGCGCGGGAATCACGCGGCAACGGATGCATAATCACAGTGTTCGGTTCGCAATACTGCGTGTACACCTGTTGATTGAGGCGAAACTTGCCGCGATACACATCCGCTTCCGCTTTGCTGGAAAACCGCTCTTCTTGAATGCGCGTGGAATAGGCAATATCCACTTTGCCGATGCTGCTTTCCAACTGATCTGTTTCTGTCACACGAATACCAGCACTGCGCATCATATCCACCAATTCCGGCGGCATTGCCAATTCGCGCGGCGATACCAACGTCACTTGCACCGTGGGATATAAACAAAATAATTTACACAGCGAATGCACGGTGCGACCGTATTTCAGATCGCCGATCATGGCAATGCGCAGCTCGGACAAACTGCGCCCGCGCGATTCGATTTCTTTGCAAATGGTGTACAAATCCAGCAGCGCTTGGCTGGGGTGTTCATTCGCGCCATCGCCGCCGTTAATCACCGGCACGCGGCTGGCTGCGGCAAACTCTGCCACTGAACCTGCTTGCGGGTGGCGCATACAAATCACATCACTGTAGCCAGACAGCACGCGCGCGGTGTCATGCAATGATTCGCCTTTTGCCAAAGCAGAAGATTCAAAACCGGTGGTTTCGCGCACTTCGCCGCCGAGTAAGTTGAACGCACAACCAAAACTCACACGCGTGCGCGTACTCGGCTCAAAAAACATATTGCCGAGAATGGCGCCTTCCAATACGCGCGTCACGCGTTTGCGCTGTGCGTAAGGCTCCATGCGATCAGCCACCGCAAAAATGCGCTCAATATCATCGCGCTCAAATGACGCAATCGACAAAATATGTGATCCGGGAAAATGCATCAGTGAACCTCCGATTCCCACGCCCGCAACGCATTCAGCACTGCTAGGTTTTCTGGTGTTTGTTGCTGAGTTTGTTCTAATTCTTGCAGTTGTGCGAGATAACTCTCTCGCGTCAACCAATCGTCACTTATTTTAGTGTGCAGCCGATGTTGGCGAAACTCATCCCACTGCGCTTTTTCATCCACCGATAAAGACTCAGGAAAATTGCGCGCGCGATAGCGAAACAACAACTCGGTTAAACGCCCATCATGGAAAGAAAAATTTCGCGTGACCAATTCCTGCGGCGTAGCTTTGCGCACCGCTTCTTGCTCGCGTTTATCGGACGGATTAAAAAACCCATCGTAGATAAGAAACTCTGCATCGCGCACCGTAGGCTCATAAGTTTGCTGAAAAACTTCCATCAATTTATTGCATACTTGCGGCAAAGCGGCCTGCAAGGTTTGGCGATGTTTTTCACAGAGCGATTTATCCAAACCGATGCGCGCTTCTGCCGCCGCATCCAACACAGACAGCGGCGACAGCATGGGCGATTTGTTTCTATGTACAGTTTTCAGCGCCAACCTTTCCACGCCTTCCTCCAAATCCGCACTGGCGGTAAAAATGCGGCGGCGAATTTCATCAGAAGATAATGCAATCAACGCCGCTGGATCCTGCATCAAATCAAACACAATCACGCCATTGCTGTTGCTGGGATGCGGCATCAAGGGCATCACCACCGTGGTGAATAAGCGTTTGCCACCCAACTTGCCCGAGGTGTGCAGCACTGGCCGATGTGTTGTTAAATCCAGCAACTCGGCTACGTTTTTTTTATCGCGCAAACGAAAGGCAAAATCATAAAAGCGCGGCTGCGCCTGTTTTAATTGGCGCGCGATGGCAATTGTTGCGCGCACATCAACCAGTGCATCGTGCGCGCCTGCGTGCTCGATACCGTTAGCCGCCGTCAACGCTTCGAGTTTCATCACAGGGTTGCCCTGCTCGTCTACCGGCCACTCAATACCTTCCGGCCGCAGCGCGCGCGCCATACGCAACACATCCAGCACATCCCAGCGCGAGTTGCCGTTTTTCCATTCGCGCTCATACGGATCATACAAATTGCGGTACAGCAATTGCCGCGTGAACTCGTCATCAAATCGAATATTGTTGAAGCCCACACCACAAGTGCCGGGGCGACTCAATTCGCGCAACACTTGTTTGGCGAACTGCACATCCAGCACACCGTGTTGACGGCAAAACTGTGGCGTGATGCCTGTAATCAGACAGGCGACTGGATCAGGCCAACTGTCTTGCGGCGGCTGGCAATACAGCATCAGCGGTTCGCCAATTTCATTGAGATCTTCATCCGTGCGAATGCCGGCAAACTGCGCAATACCACACCAGCGCGGGTTGCGACCGAAGGTTTCGTAGTCATACCAGTAGAGCGTCGTGCTCATTGCGGTTTTCTCCTGCTTTGCATCACACCCAATGTGACAGACATAAAAAAACCCGGCGAACCGGGTTTTTTGTACTACGCATCGCGCAATTACTGTGGCAAGCCAGTAACAACAGCTTCGATGCGACGGTTAGCTTGACGACCGGCAGCGGTGTCATTGCTTTCAACTGGCTCCATCTCACCGCGACCAGAAGTTTCGATAGCGTCTGGGTTTACACCTTCTTCTACCATCACTTTTTTCACAGCGTCAGCGCGGCGCTCGGACAGTTTCTGGTTGTACGCCTCAGAAGCTGTGCTGTCTGTGTGGCCCACGATAGTGGCAGTGCTGCCTGGGTTAGATTTCATTGCCTGTGCAACAGGAACGATTTCAGCGCGGTCAGCGGCGCGCACTTTGCTCTTATCAGTATCGAAGTGAGCATGCAGCGTTTTGGTCATCACAACGGCTGGCGCTACTTTTTCTGGCTCTGGCTCAGCAACGGCATCTTGGTGTGTGCCGAAGTGGTAGTTCAGAGACAGTGTGCTAGTCATGTACTCATCATCAGCAACGCCGCCCAATACAGTCACGCGACCTTCAACGTTGTCTGTGAAGTAGTGAGAAACGGCCAAGCCCAACACAGGCTCAACTTCGCTGTTGGTGTAGCGCAGATTTTGGATACCGCCTACAGCCAAAATTTGTGTTTGATCACCCCACAAGCGATACGCGCCAGTCAAAGAAATGACTTGCATGTGATCGTGCTGTGTAGCAAGACCCGACAACTGACCCAATTCGATAGACCAGTCTGGATTGAAGTGGTAGCCCAACTGCAAGCCAGCTACACCTTCGTTCACAGTGCTTTCCATTTCGTGCGTATCAAAATAGCCAGCGCTCGCACCCGCGTAGAAGTGGTCGTCTGCTTGCGCAGCACTTACACCCAAGGCCAGAGCAGATACCGCGAAAGCGGCAATCAGTTTGTTTTTCATACCCAGTTCTCCTTAATGATGAAAAGCCAGTCGGGCTGAATACCTTGTGGCCTAGGCAAGTGTGAAAAAAATGTTAAGTACAGCGGATTTAACGCGCGCAGATTATTACAAAATATCGCCGATTACCATTGCCCAGCAGATTATTTTCAACGCTGCCGACAAGGGCAAAAGACTGTCGTTACAATGCCGCCAGCCCGATAAATAAAAGGAAAGCCCCATGACTCTCGGCAACTGGAACCCAGCAGATGGCAGCGAAACCGTGAGCTATCGCATCGACGGCAGCCTGCTCAACCGCTGTGCCGCCTTCGCGGAAGCAGACCAGTGGCAGGATCTGACCGCTTGGGAGAAACAGCTCCCCACCGGCAGCAACCAAATCATGAAGCTCAGCGCCCACGATTGGCAGGACGCTCTCACTCCTCTCGACGAAACCACCCTGCTGCACTTGGTGCGCTTCTTCACCCTGATAGAACAGCAATTGCCGCACTGGCACGGCGGCGACAAATCACCTGTGATATGGATCAGCCGCCTGCTGAAAAAGCGCGGCACACCGCTGGCGCGCGAAACGGTGCTGTGGATCAAAGCCAATACCGACAACCGTTTTCTGCCCAACGGCCCCGCGCTGTAGCAAGTCATGCAGCCTCCCCACTTTCTGATTATCGGCACCCAGAAAGGCGGCACCTCCAGCCTCTACAGCGCGCTGACGCAACACCCGCAAATCCTGCGTGCGGCGCGCAAAGAAGTGCATTTTTTCGATCAACATTACGGGCGTGGACAGGCTTGGTACACGCGGCAGTTCCCAGCCTGCACTGCCGCGCAAATTACCGGCGAAGCCTCCCCTTTTTACATGGCGCACCCACTGGCCGCGCAGCGCATCGCCGAGCACTGTCCCACAGTGAAATTGCTGGTGCTGCTGCGCAACCCCGCCGATCGCGCCATCTCCCACTACCACCAAGAGTTTCGCCGCCAGCACGACTCTCTGAGTTTGCAGGAAGCCCTCACCGCAGAAGAAAAACGCACACAGGCTGACTGGCGAGCCCTAGCGGATGGCAAGCTGCTCACCCACAGTGCCGCACAGCGCTTCAGCTACCGCGAGCGCGGCCACTACGCCCAGCAATTACAGCCTTTTTTAGCGCGTTTTCCACGCGAACAAATCGCCATCTACAGCAGCGAACAATTCTTCCAAGAGCCCTTCGCCGTGCTCACGCCGCTGTACCGCTTTTTAGGGGTTGATCCCAGCTTTCAGCCGCCGGATTTGTTTCCGCGCAAGCCCGGCAATTACGGCGCAGCCGATCAGGCTGTACGGCAATCTTTAGTGCAGTACTATGAGCCGCACAATGCAGCACTGTTCTCACTGATCGGTCAGCGTTTTGACTGGCAGTGACCACCCACCCTCGCACGGAGACACATCATGGGCAGCGGATTAATTACCTTAATCGTTCTTGCAGTAATCGTGTTTTATTTAGTTTCTTTATTTAACAAACTCGTCAGCTTAAAAAATCGCTATCAAAATGCATTTGCACAAATTGATGTGCAATTAAAACGCCGCTACGACTTGATTCCCAACCTAGTGGAAACCGCCAAAGCCTACATGGCGCACGAAAGCAAAACGCTGGAAGCGGTGATTGAAGCGCGCAACACGGCATCACAACATCTGCAAACTGCTTCATCCAACCCTGCGGATGCCAATGCCATCACCAATCTCGGTCACGCCGAAACACAATTGGGCGGTGCGCTGGGCAGGTTCAACGTCACGATGGAAGCCTACCCCGACTTAAAAGCCAATCAAAACATGATGCAGTTGTCCGAAGAACTGACTAGCACAGAAAACAAAGTCTCTTTTGCACGACAAGCTATGAATGATGCCGCCACAGAATACAATACGGCGCGACAGTCCTTTCCCGCAAATATTCTTTCGGGTTTTTTTGGTCACACAAAAGACATGGCGTTGCTAGAGTTTGAAGATCATCAAGCGATTCAAGCAGCACCCAAAGTTAGTTTTTAATGAACTTTTTTCAATCACAGGCAAACGCCAAACGCCGTACTGGATGGCTGGTGTTTTTATTTGCGCTGGCCGTTATTTGTTTAATTGCTTTAACGCAACTCTTGGTGATAGTTGCCCTTGGCGTGAGCAAAACCACTGACACACAAGGGCAAATTCGGTTATCCATGGATTGGATCACACTGGCAGAAATTGCCGTTGCCATCACCGCCGTGGT
>CAZHQZ010000031.1:7465-11202 GCA_964534675.1 uncultured Pseudomonadales bacterium
TTTTTGTGGGATTGGGTTTGATTGTCATTGGCTACACCGGCACTTTTTTTGCCAAATTGATTAAAGCTGCTATCAGCCGCCAGCGTGAATTTCTGGCCGATGCCTCTGCCGTGCAATACACTCGCAACCCAGAGGGTATTGCCGGTGCCTTGAAAAAAATTGGTGGCTACGATGCTGGCTCTTACATTGCACACCCCAATGCATCACAAGTAAGCCATTTATTTTTTGGCGAAGGCATCAATGCACTCGCCTCGATGTTTGCCACGCATCCACCGCTAGAAGAACGCATCAAAGCCATCGACAAACATTGGGATGGTGAATTTATTAGCATTGATGCCAACTCCGTCGCCATCGAAAAACCAGAGATTGATCCTCGCTACGTCAACATCATCAACGGCGAAGTGCATTACACGCCGCCCACGGCAGCAACGACCGTTGTCGCTGCTGCCAGTGTCGCCGCCGCTTTGGATAGCATAGGCGCGCCACAACCTGAGCATCTGGATGAAGCCAAACAGCGCCTGGCCAATATTCCTGAAGATTTGCAAAAACTCGCGCGCGAACCGCAAAGCGCCTGTGCGATCATTCACTGCTTGTTGATGGATAGAAATACGCAAGAAGATGCTCAAAACTTTCCCACGATTTCTGCAAAAACCATCAACAGCATCAAGCAATTGCCCTACGCCCTGCGCTTGCCACTCTTGGATATTTGCTTGCCAAGCTTGAAATTACTCAGCACAGCACAGCGCGAACACTTTTTGCAAGCAGTGATGGTACAAATTCAAGCCGATCAAAAAATTTCACTGTTTGAATGGTCGCTGTACCGCATTTTACGTCACTCGCTAGATGCAAAAAAACAACCCAGCGGATCGCTCACTTTGTCAGCAACCAACAACAGTTGCCGCACGGTTTTATCTGCGCTGAGTTTGGCTACCCATACAGAAATAGCCGCGCAATTGCGCTTCACGCAGGCATGGGAACAACTGGGCTTGCCTGCAGCAGCATGCGATACACAAGCCCTATCCGACATCAGTGCACTCGACCAAGCCGTGCAACAACTGCGCCGCTTGCAAGTGCTCGCCAAGCCGCGTTTATTGAAAGCCTGCTGCGCAGCCATCGCCAACGATGACCAACAATACAGCGCGGAAGCGATAGAATTGCTGCGCGCCGTGGCCGACACACTCGACACCCCTATTCCACCCATTGCCACACAGCAAACTATTGCCGCATGAAACAGCGTTTTATTCGGCACCTGTCAGATCAATCTTTACAAATCGCAGAACAAACACTGTGCGATATTCGTGACGATGAAGTGTTGATTGCCGTCGCCGCTTTCGGCATCAACCGCCCAGATTTATTGCAAAAAGCAGGGCTGTATCCCGCACCCAAAGACGCTTCCCCCATACTCGGCCTAGAAGTGGCAGGAACTGTTGTTGTCTGCGGAAAAAATGTCACTCAGTGGCGTGAAGGTGATCGCGTATGCGCTTTAGTCAACGGCGGCGGCTACAGCGATTACTGTTTTGCACCGGCAACACAATGCCTGCCTTGGCTCGAAAACTACAGCGCAGCAGAAGCGGCTTGTTTGCCTGAATCTTTTATGACGGTTTGGCACAATTTATTTCAGCGCGGGCAATTACAAGTCGGTGAAACCGTTTTGATTCAAGCGGGCAGCAGCGGCATTGGCACCACTGCCATACAGCTCGCCACACTCGTTGGCGCGCGCGTTTTCACCACCGCCGGCAGCGCAGAAAAGTGTGCGCGCTGTATATCACTTGGCGCAGAACAAGCGATTGATTATCACCAAAACCATCTCGTCGAAAAATTGCTCGCGGCCACCGAACAACGCGGCATTGATGTAACGCTAGATATACTCGGTGGTGACGCGCTGATGCAACACATCAAACTCGCTGCAGTAGATGGTCGTATAGTCAACATTGCCGTACTCAATGGCAGCAAAGCAGAAATCAATCTCGCAGCCGTGATGATGAAACGTTTAACCATCACCGGCTCCACGCTGCGTGCGCAATCTGCTGCGCAAAAAACCGCTATCGTAGATGACATTCGCCAGCATGCTTGGCATTGGGTTAAAAGCGGAAAATTTCGTCCTGTGATCGACAGTACATTTGATTTTCACCATGTAGAAGCCGCGCATCAACGCATGCAAAACCGCGAACACTTTGGAAAAATTGCCATCACCCTTGATAAATAGCCATGAGCAAAAAAGACAGCAAACTGGTTTACTCCACCGACGCAGGTCGCATCAAATCCATCGACCCTCTGCCCAACTTGCCGCCCAAAGGTGATGGCTTTATTCGCATACGCCGCGAAACCGCCGGGCGCAATGGCAAAGGCGTGACCACACTCACGGGCTTTGAACTGCCTGCTGCTGAATTGCAAACCTTGGCAAAGCAATTAAAACAGCTGTGCGGCACCGGCGGCACGGTAAAAGAATGGACGATTGAAATTCAGGGCGATCAGCGCGAAAAACTGAAAGCTGAATTAGAAAAACGCGGTTTTAAAGTGAAGTTGGCTGGTGGTTAAACAAAAGTAAGCTGCACCACCGGCATAGATACCACCGTATAGGCCGGTATGCTATCTTGATCGACACTGCACGTTGCATAAGGCGTAGGAGACATGAGCCCAACTATCCACAGAGAGAAAGGCTATCGTTTCTTCTTCTTTTCCAGAGAAGAGTCAAGAATACATGTGCATGTCATGTGTGAGTCCGGCGAAGCTAAATTTTGGTTAGAACCGGAGATTGAGTTGGCAAAAAATTTTAACTTGAGCCGTGTTCAACTTCGTGAAATTGAAACCGTTATTGAGGCACATAACCATGAGTTCATTAGCGCTTGGAAAGAGCACTTCGGCGGCTGAAGTAACCCACGTCTCTAGTCATGGCATTTGGGTTTTTTCTCAAGGCGAAGAGTTATTTATGTCTTACCAGGATTTTCCTTGGTTCAAAGAGCAACCATTGAAATCTATTCTTTTCGTGCAAGAGTCTGCAAGTGGTCATCTGTACTGGCCAGAAATTGACGTGGATCTAACCTTGGAAATTATTAGGAATCCTGAGAGGTTTCCACTCCAAGCAAAGTGAGTTTGTGTGATGTATAACAAGAATCTACGGCACTGACTCGATTTTTTATTTACTCAAAGCCCAAAATCTCCATTCGAATCAATTCAAGAAAATGATCCATTGATTCTTGATCCCATCCTTGTTTTTTTGATATTGGCGAAGCGTTGAAAACCAAGGCGCAGGCACGAAAAAGCTTGTCGTAAAGATTGCCATATTCTTGCCCATTGGGAGACTGGCGAAAAACTTGCTGCTTCAGTTCATTGATAATTTGCTTGTAGAGCGCACTGTTGGTTTTTTTAAACGCATGAACGGATGCCACTTGTTCAAGCGTACAGCCATGGCGAATACCCAAGATTTCTTTGAGTTGGACATAGGCATAAATAGCCTTGAATGAACTGGCGCTTGCGTGCTGACTATCTGTAAAAAGCTCTGATGACACCATCCCCGTATGTATGGGAAATAAATATGTACTTACAATTTCCCTGACGCGGGCGAGTTTGTCTGCCGCCGCTGCATCTGACGCACCATCGTCAGCTCGCCTCCACGCATGACGACACTCCAAGCACCGCATCGTCGGGCTACCTGATTCCACACCACTTCCAGAAATTTCCACCAAACCGCGCGCAGCCGCACGCTCCAACTCAACGGATGGTTTTCCATAAACAAT
>CAZHQZ010000031.1:11302-13052 GCA_964534675.1 uncultured Pseudomonadales bacterium
TTTGCGGCGGCCAGAATTGCATCTTTGAAACTATCGGTGTGCCAAAAAGCCCAAATAGCCGCCTCCAGACTCTCAACAACAAAACCGCTTCCTTTTACCTCATTTTCTGTTTTACATATAAAGTCTCGCCTGCAAATGTGATGGATAGATTCCATCTCACATAAATCAGAACATTCAAATATTTCTTCCTTCGAGATACCAGAAAGCGCCTTGACTAGAACATGCGAAAAATATTGGCACGCTTCCAAACATTCTCTGGAGCCGTGCGTGGTGCGTGAGCTTTGCACGGCATAACTGCGTGCGAGATCTGGACGACTGAAATAAAACAGCGGAATGGGCGCAAGCCTCATCAATGAGCCATTTCCAGAATGCCGCGATTCTGTTGAACCACTATAAGGATTGCCCGTTTTTTTGTAGGCAAACAGTGATCGCAACACTGTCTGTCCGATCCCAAACGCCATTGGTTTACTAGAGTTATATCCCGTGCTGAACCAGCGGTAATAACGCTGCATTTGATCTTCAGCATCGAAACCGCCGACAGCGAGTAGGCTATCAGCCAAACACAAAGCCATTGAAGTATCGTCAGTCCAATACCCTTTATCCAGCCGAAACTTTCCACCACCAACCATATCAGTGAGAGGATGAAACCGTCCTCTTGGCAAGAACTCGACTGCGGCACCCACCGCATCCCCACAGGCAAGCCCTAATAAGCAGCCAGCGGCACGATTTTGCTCCAGAGCACTCATTGCACTTCTCCTACTTATTGGCTCTGGCTAATGTTTGAATTAAGCCATCGCCACATCAATGCCGTGAAAAAAAAAGTTTTATTCACCACTACAGAGAACGAGGACGGTAAAGTAGCACTGCTCGACCAACAAGAGGAAGCACTCAATGACACACCCTAGAGCCTCCCGTAGATCCTCTCAGCCTCTAAAACCCCAGCCTCCCTACAACTCGCCAAAAAACTTGGCAACTGGCTATGTTCTGTCGAAAAAGGAAGAGCAGTTGATTTTGAAGAAACTAAAGTCTGGTCGCTGCCTGACCTCCTTAGTCGCCCCCCTTGATACTTCCGAGCGAATATCAGGTGAAAACGAGTTGTCATTGCCAGAAACCTGACTGAGCTTGCTCTAGGAATCAGACACCCAGCATGGGACGCTATCGCCCTCCTGCCCCCAAAGGCTCCGCCTACATCACCGCCGAAGGCGCCGCGGCGCTGCGCGCTGAATTGCATCAGTTGTGGAAAGTGGAAAGGCCGCAAGTGACTGCTGCCGTACACGAAGCGGCAAAAAACGGCGACCGCTCTGAAAACGGCGATTTCGTGTTATCTACACTAAATCCATACTACTTAGCTCATATCAATCATTTATAAGATATAAAACAATAAGTTGGCGAAATTCGTAAAACAGTATGTCTACTAGTTAGATATACTGTTTTCAAATAGGAATAACGAAATACACTTAAGCAATGTCCTACCGAAATTGTATCTATGTCGGAAGCACTTGTAGATCAATAGTAAATTTTCCAATTGGACATTTTGATGCACTAGAAAAAAATAATGCTGATGAAGAACCTTACACTGGGAAATTTTTAAGCACCCAAACGGCAAGCAAAATTGATATCCAAGCCGTTGACCAATCGGCTGCTGTTACGATCATTAGAAGAAGAATCCTCACATAATTATAATAAGAAGAAAGAAAAGGTATTTTAGTTTATTCGTTAAGGTTGTCGAAGTAATTAATTAGTTCATTAT
>CAZHQZ010000032.1:0-12993 GCA_964534675.1 uncultured Pseudomonadales bacterium
ACATTTTGATGAACAAAATCTTCGCCAAACGCAACGAAGAAACCGAGAAGCACAAGGCGAGCGGCGCAGGCCCACGCCACTTCAAAGATGCTTACGATTGCGAAAAATGCGAGCCCAAACAAGCTCTGCTTGATGACTACAATCGCGTAAAAGAAGAATTGCGCGCGATGGGTTTGAAGGCATTGTAAAAAACTGTAGGGGTGCATTACATGCGCCCTTGAACCAACACCACACAGGGCGCATGCAATGCGCCCCTACTTTGTTCGGAGAACCGTATGGCCGTTGTTGTTATCGGCGAATCATTGAACGCCACCATTCCTGCAATTTGTGATGCGGTAAAAGCGCATGACACTGCTTACATCCAAAAAGTTGCTTTAGAGCAAGTGGAAGCTGATTCCGATTATTTGGATCTCAATGCACAAGTAACAGGCCGCGACGAGCTGATCGACTTACCGTGGATGATTGAAAGCGTGCGCGCTGTCACCAATATTCCCATGGTGTTGGATAGCTCCAATCCACCTGCGCTCAAACACGCGATGGAAACGATTGATTGGAAAGGTCAGTACCCTGTACTCAGCTCCATCAACAATAAAAAAGGCAGCGCGCAAAACTTGCTGCCGCTGGCTGCCAAATACAACACCGGCATTGTGGCGCTGTTGTTGGATGACACCGGTATCAACCACACCGCCAAAGGCCGTTTTGCTATCTGCAAAGAATTGGTGGCGAAATCGCGCGATGCAGGCGTGCCCGATCACAATTTGTGGATTGATCCGCTCATTCTGCCATTGGGCACCGATGACAACGTTGGCCCCATCAGTTTTGATTTATTGCAAATGATGAAAGCCGAGTTTCCACAAGTGCGCACCTTCTGCGGCTTGTCTAACGTCAGCTTCGGCATGCCACACCGCGCTTTGTTAAATCGTACTTATGTAGCGATGCTGGCAGCGAATGGCATGGAAGGCTTCATGATTAACCCACGCGTGAAAGAAATGCGCGCCATGATTTACGCCATTCGTGCGCTGATGGGTGAAGACGAAAAATGCGGCAAGTATATCCAAGCGCACCGCGATGGCTTGTTGCTCACCCCAATGAGCGACGAACAAAAAGCGCGCTTGGCGGAACAAAAAGCACAAGAAGAAGAAAAAGCTCGCAAAAAAGCCGAACGCGAAGCGCGCCGTGCAGCTAAAGCGGAAAACAGCGAAAGCTAATTTATTTGGTCGCTGCGTTAAAACAAAAAAGCCGACTTCACGTCGGCTTTTTTATAGCAGCTTTTTGCCGAGCAAATGAAAGGACGTTGCCAGCGCTTCATGCACATCGGGTGCTTTGGCAATACGGTCGCGCGTAATCCACTCGCACATAGCCATATGGTCTTTCATGGCAAACGCTTTTGCTTCGGTTTTTGTCAGCCAAGAATACGCAGTGAGTGCGCCGCGAATGAGCAGGGAATCAGAAATCATGGTGATGCGCTGCGCCGGCTCAAAACCTTGGGCCGTCGTCCATTCCGTTGCCAATTTGCGTTGCCCTGCATCAAATACATTGCCCAAGAAAATCGCCACGCTGGCTGGCACAGACACGCCTCCACCCACTTTGGTAACTTCGTTGAGATACTCCAACACCAGCGCATCGTTCCACTTGGGAATGGTGCTGACAATCATGGTGACATCATGTATCTGCGCAAAGCACGCCTTGCCTTTTAGTAGGGCGGTGGGTTTAACCGCTATTTTGCTGTATTCAGCATCACTCAGCATTTCTCGAATATCCCCAGCATTTTTTATTTCGTTGTTCGATCAGTCTGAGAGGCTTATTACGCAATAGCCATTATTACGGCAGTTTCTTTCCTAGCAATTGGAAAGATGTCAGTAGTGCCGTATGAATATCCTCTGCGCTGGCTATCCTGTCTCTAGCCACCCAATTACACATTGCCGCATGATCTTTCATGGCAAAAGCTTTGGCTTCTGTTTTCGTCAGCCATGAATATGCTGTTAACGAGCCGCGTATTAACAAGGAATCAGAAATCATGGTAATGCGCTTTGCCGGCTCAAATCCGTTCTTGGCAATCCAGTCTGCAGATAATTTGCGCTGCCCAGCATCAAAACTATCACCTAAGAAAATGGCGACGCTGGCAGGAACAGACACGCCTCCGCCAATTTTCGTCATGCCATTGAGATATTCCAGCACCAACTCATTGCTCCATTTTGGAATATCACTAACGATTAACGTGACATCATGTACCTGTGCGAAACAAGCTTTACCTTTTAGCAGCAGCGTAGGTTTAACTATTTTTTGAAAATCTGTCATTTCACACCATCCAATAAGAAACAATCTCTATTATTGTTTTTTTCATTTCTTACGGTAATTTTTTTCCGAGCATTTTGAAAGAAGAAACTAGTGCCGCGTGAATGTCTGCCGCTTTTGCTATCCTTCCCTGCGTTATCCAATCACACATAACAACATGATCCTTCATAGCAAATGCTTTAGCTTCTGTTTTAGTTAGCCACGAATACGCTGTTAACGAGCCACGAATTAGCAACGAATCAGAAATCATCGTAATGCGTTTCGTGGGTTCAAATCCTTTTTCTTCAGCCCACTTTGCTGCCAACTTTCGTTGGCCCGTATCAAAACCATCCCCTAAATAGACGGCAACACTGGCAGGTACAGATACGCCATCACCAACTTTTGCCATTTCATTAAGATATTCCAATACCAGTTCGTTATTCCATTTTTGGACATCATTCACCATTATCGTGACATCGTTAATCCGTGCAAAACACGCCTTTCCATTTAAGAGTAAAGTAGGTTTAACTACTTTCGTAAAATCTTCCACAGCAATCTCCTGCAATAATCTTAAATAACCGTCTTGCCTAATAACTTGTAACAGCCCTGCACGGCTTGTAAAACATCCTCAGGCTTTGTATCCAAATCGCGCACTAACCACTGGCAGCCGGTCAGTAAATCTTTTTGTGCGAACGCTTTCATCTCGGTTTTGGTGAGCCATGAATACGCCGTCAACGCGGCGCGTATCAAAGCAGAATCGGTCATGGTGATGGTGCGCGGCGTGGGGTCGATATTATTGGTCGCCATCCAATCCACCACCAATTTGCGCTGTGAAGCCGCCGCGCCCAAAGTCTCGCCTATAAAGTGTGTAATCGCCGCTGGTGCGGTAACGCGTTTACCCAAACGCGCGCTCTCTTCCATTAATTGCACAATGTCTTTGTCTGTCCATTTTTCGATGGTGGTAATCATGATGGCGACATCATCCACATACGCCAATGCCGCCTTCCCATTTAACACTTTCGTTGGCGACACTCTGCGTTTGGTTCCATACTGCACTGGCATAAAACGACCTTTTTCTGATGCTTGGTTTGAAACTTATCACACCTATTCACAACTTGCCTATAGAACTAATGCACGCTACCCCAATCCTGCGCTGGTGCAGTGTTAACGCCTTGGTTTGTGCGCCACTGCCACAGCGCCAAAGCGAAATCTTGGCTGCTGGGTTCTTGCAGCAACAACTGCTGATACACAGACACACACGGCTCACCTTCTGAGCCCATCAATTGCTGCAAAGTTTGTAAATATTCTCCGTTGCCGCGCAGAATATCTTGTGAGATCTCGCCGTAAAAACCGTTGGCAAAACGCAGGAGTTGGCGGCGATATTCCAATTCCGTGCGCTGCGGTTCATCGGCGCGCACAGCGGGCTGCTGCATGAGTTCGGCGAGAGGGCGCAACACACAGTTATCGGCCACAGCAGAAGATGCTACGCCTGCACACAACAGCCCTATTGCACAAAAAAAGCCATGAAACCGCATAACATCTCTGCATAAGCCGTGTTATCGCTACAATACTGCTCTTGCGTTTACTGTCAATTCCTTATGCATCATCGCCTCGTCGTATTCTGCCTATACCTTGCTTGTGCTGCGCTGGGCTTGTTGTGTTGTGCGCGCGTACAGGCAAGCACGATGCCGCCGACATCTATTGCGTCCTTGGCGACTGCACCGCAATGGTTGGCGCTGCTGCATATGCAAAAAAATACACCCACCGGCACTTATCACAGCGAGGTGGACGCCAAAGGCTTTTTTCTTTCTGGTAAAGCGAATGACAACACAGCGGAACTGCAAGCCACACTGCAAGCACTGCGCGCACAGAGCGATGGCGACAACAGCGCTTGGTGTCGCTTTCCGGCGCGCGCGCAATTTTTGACGCAATATTTTTCTCTACACAAGCCAGAAAACCTACACTGCCCTGCACTGGATTACTGGCGCAGCCGTTTTTCTGCCGAGGAAATCACACTGGTATACCCAGACCCTTACCTAAAAAAAATTGCTTCGATTTTTGGGCATACCTTTTTGCGCATTGACGCGCGCGACAAAAATACCCATCCCGTGCTGCTGTCACAAACCATCAGTTACTACGCCGACGTGGATGCTGCGGACAACAGTGTCGTGCGTTATATCGCCAAAGGTTTGACTGGGCATTTCCCCGGCATTATTGAATTGGCGCCTTACTTTGAAAAATTGCGCGCCTATAGCGACGACCAAGATCGCGACATACGCGAATACAAACTTACATTCACACCAGAAAAAGTGAGACTGTTTGTCGATCATGTGTGGGAAGTGCGCGGCAGCAGTTTCAATTATTTTTTTCTCGATGAAAATTGCTCTTATCGTTTAATTTCTCTGTTGGATGTCATCACACCCACGCATGATTTGCGCACGCACTTCACCACTCACACCATTCCTGTTGATACAGTCAAGGTACTGCAAGCGCGGGGCTTAATCGCCAACGCCCAATACATTCCCTCCGCCAGAAAGCGTTTTTATGCACAACTGGCGCAGCTCACACCCTCGCAACAAACAGTATTCAAAAAACTGCTAAAAACTCCCACAGCGTTGGACAACGTTACCGACAGTGCAGTATTAGCCTTGGCAGAAAATTACCGAAGTATTCAAGTGCAAGTAGATCCTGCAAAAAAAGCACTGCACAATCTGCAAGTGAGTCAACTCGTGCAGCGCCAGCACCAAATAGATCGCCCAATACCAACAGCAGCAACGCCTATCACTGCACCGGAACCCACCACCGATGGGCACGACATCCTGCGCTTACAAACCGGTTGGCAGCGCGACAGCGGCAAAGATTATGTTGTGCTTGGAGGTCGTTTTGCCTATCACGATTTTCACGATCCACTGCCTGCATTTCAAAAAGGCGTACAGTTGGAAGTGCTGGATTTCCAACTGCGGCTAGATCCGTATCAACGCGATGATCGCGTCAGTCTCGATCGCATACGCTGGTTTGCTGTGCAGTCTTACAATCCTTCCGATGTTTTTTTTCAAGATGCTTCATGGGGATTGTCAGCAGCGCGGAAACGCGAGTTGATTCACGGCAAAACACAGTTGGTCAATATTGCGGAAGGTTATCGCGGCATCACCAGAAACTGTGGCGATATATTGTGTCATGCGGAAATCATCGGTGGCGCACTTACAGGTAGCGCACTCGACAAAGCTTGGGATGTGCGCGCTGGCACGCGTGCGGGCGTGCTGTATCAAACACTGCACTGGAGTTGGTCTGCTGACATGAGCCAGCAATATTATTTAATCAATGACAGTGACAAACTCACAACTTTTCAAACAGAAGCTGGTTATCGCTTGGCGCGCGATCTGTCGGTTTATTTTTCATACACGCATCAGGAAAACAATACTGCGCAGCGCGACCAGTTCCTGATCTCCCTACGCAGTTTTTTCTGATGCTATTTTTTTGCAGTTGCTTTTGCAGGCGCTTTCTTTTTCGCCGGTTTTAACGGCGCTTTATCCTGTTTGTCGGGAATACCGTCGTTGTCATCGTCGTCATCACAGGCGTCGCCCATGCCATCTTTGTCGGTATCTTTTTGATCTTTATTGGCCACCAGCGGGCAATTATCTTTGTCGTCCGGCACGCCATCATTGTCATTATCGGTGTCGCAAGCGTCACCCACTTTATCTCCATCCGTATCTTTTTGATCGGGATTGGCGACATCAGGACAGTTGTCACGGTGATCGCCTACACCATCGCGATCCGTGTCTGCTGACTCGCTGGGATCATTGGGAAATGCATCGCAAGCGTCACCCACTTTATCGCCATCGCTATCTTTTTGATCGGGATTAGCCACTAGCGGGCAGTTGTCCACATCATCTGCAACACCATCGTTATCATCATCGAAATCACAGGCATCGCCCTGCCCATCCTTATCGGTGTCGCGTTGATCGGTATTCGCTTTGTGTACGCAGTTGTCTTTGTCGTCAGGAATGCCGTCGCGATCCGCATCAAAAAACAAAGGCGGCACTTCGGTTTGTTTATAAGTATTGTCGCCCCAACATTTCACGCCGACCGCGTCCAGCGCGCAAGTGCTGTACCAACCCGCGCTGATGGCCGCCACGGGTGGTTTTAATAAATCTTTTGGTGGATCGGACTGCCCGCGATCGCGCGCACCCCAGCACACCACGCCGGTGTCATCCAGGGCACAAGTGTGATCAAAACCCGCGCTCACTTGTCGCGGATTTTGCAACAATGGCACCACGCGCGTTTTGTAATTTTTCATCACATCGGGATTGCGTTCAGTTTCATCAAAATAAATATCGCCCCAACACACCACGCCGCGATCATCCAAGGCGCAACTGTGATGATTACCTGCAGTAATTTGATGCGGATTCACCAGTGCCGGTACATCCAACTGATGCGCCCAGTTGTCACCCCAACACGTCACGCCTTTTTCATCCAACGCGCAGGTGTGAAATCCACCTGCAGCAATTTGTTTTACATTTTTTAATTTTTTGGGCACATCCAATTGACCGCGACTGTTATCGCCCCAACACTTCACGCCTTTCGCATCAATGGCGCAACTGTGATACCAACCGGCACTCACGGCTTCCGGTTTGTTGAGCAACGGCACGGTGGTTTCGCCGTGCGTGTTGTCGCCCCAACACTGCACACCGTTGTCGCCAATCACGCAGGCGTGAGTATTGCTAACACTGAGCGCAAACGGATGACTAAAGCCGGGCGTGATACCCATGCGCGGTTCATTGCCCCAACACTGCACACCGCTGTCGTCCAGCGCACAACTGCGGCGATAACCGGTGCTAATCAGGTAATCGGGGCGCTCTGGGTTGCGCCCCACGGTTTGCTCTAATGCATCGCTAAGGCGATCGCCGTCTTTGTCATCGGATGCAGCTTGCACCGCAGCAGTAACGCCAAAAAATAGCAGGCAGAGAGCGAGAAAAAAACGGCGTGTGTTGCGCATCACGGATTGCACCATCAACAATGGAATACACGCAGTATAACGGTATCCAGAAACAAGAACGCCCCGCAAAGCGGGGCGTTTTGTGTGCAAAACCCAAACAGCAGGTTGCGGTAGGTTACGCCTTGGGTCCCGCGCTGAGTACCGCTTCACTAACATCAAATTTTTTGATGTTTTCTTGGAACAGACCGGCGAGTTTTTTCGCTTGCGCGTCGTACTCGGCTTTGTCTGCCCACGCGTTGCGCGGGTTGAGATATTTGCTATCTACATCGGAAACGGATTTAGGAATAGTCAGATTCAAATGCTCTAACTGTTCGGTGTCACCTTTCAGCAATTCACCGCTCAAGCAAGCATTGACGATAGCGCGCGTGACCGGGATCGGAAAGCGATTGCCTTTGCCGCCAGGGCCGCCTGCACCGCCAGTCCAACCGGTGTTCACCAAGTAAACTTGTGAGCCGAAATCTTCCACGCGCTTCATCAACAACTTCGCGTATTCCATCGGACGGCGCGGCATAAACGGCGCACCGAAACAGGTAGAAAACGCGGGTTGAATGCCGGGGGCTGCGCCTACTTCGGTAGAGCCAACGCGCGCGGTGTAGCCTGACAAAAAGTGATACGCCGCTGCCTCTTTCGACAAAATGGAAACCGGCGGCAATACGCCAGACACATCGCAAGTCAAAAACACGACCACTTTCGGCTCGCCCGCCGCATTGGCTAGCGCGCGTTTTGCAACGTGCTCCAAGGGATACGAGCAGCGACCATTTTCGATATTGCGCGTTTGGCCGTCTTGCGTATCGGTGATTTCCAAGTTGCTGTAATCCGCTTGGCGATTGCCATCGACGTGCACGTTTTCCACGATGCTGCCAAAACGAATGGCATCCCAAATAATAGGTTCGTTTTTCTGCGACAAATCGACCGTTTTGGCGTAGCAACCGCCTTCGATATTGAACACCGAGCCTTTCGCCCAGCCGTGCTCGTCGTCGCCGATCAAATAGCGCGCAGGGTCAGCAGACAGCGTGGTTTTACCTGTGCCAGACAAACCAAAAAACAGCGCCACATCGCCCGCTTCACCCACGTTGGCGGAGCAGTGCATCGGCAACACATCTTTTTCTGGCAACAAAAAGTTTTGCACCGAGAACATCGCTTTTTTCATTTCACCGGCGTAGCGCATGCCGGCGATCAACACGCGGCGGCTGGCGAAATTAAGGCAGACGATACCGTCGGAATTGGTGCCATCGCGCGCAGGGTCACACTGAAAAGAAGCGACGTTGAGGATAGTCCACTCCTCTTTGCCTTTCGGGTTGTATTTTTCTGGACGGATGAACATATTGCGCGCAAACAGCGATTGCCACGCGGTTTCTGTGTTCACTTTGACGGGGATGTAATGCTCGTCGTGTGCACCGACGTGCAGTTGCGAAGTGAAGCGATCTTTTTGCGCGAGGTAGGCTTCGACGCGATCCCACAGGGCGTTGAATTTGTCTTGTGAAAAGGGGCGGTTGACGTTGCCCCAGTCGATAGCATCAGCCGTGGACGGCTCTTGCACCACAAAGCGGTCATTGGGTGAGCGCCCAGAGCGCTTGCCGGTGGTAACCAGCAGCGCGCCGGTGTTGGTCAGTGTGCCTTCGCGGCGCAGCAGTGATTGCTCGATCAGTGCCGCTGAAGTCAGTTCGTTGTAAACCTTAGTATCTTCGATTGCGCTCATTGTGTTCCTGTCGGCAGTGCCGATCTCCGATGTCAGAAAAGGAAGTAGAACAACGCCTAGATAGGCGGGGCGCTTATCTTAACCGATGTGCGCTACACAGGGGAGCGCAAGCCATTTCCGCGTATAACAGCAGCGCACTTGCGAGTACAATGCCGAGCCCGCTGCGGGCGTATCCGCCCCATAAATCCCTATGAAACCAATGGAGAACTGCATGAGCACTTCTAGCTCCAGTCAAAAACCTGCGCCCCTCGCCGGCTTGCGCGTAATCGATTTTTCTATCCTCGGCCCAGGCGCGACCGCGCACCATTTTGCGGAATTGGGCGCGGATGTCATCAAAGTAGAAGTGCCTGGCGGCGACTATGTGCGCGTGATGACTTGGCCCATCGTGGAAGGCATCTCTCTACTGCACTGGCATATCGCGCGCGGCAAGAAATCCATTGAGCTCGACCTGAAAACCGAAGAAGGCCGCACGATTTTTAAAGAATTAGTAAAAGATGCCGATATCGTGATCGAAGCCATGAAGCCCGGCACGCTGGACAGACTGGGACTGAGCTACGAAGACCTGAAAAAAGTGAACCCCAAAATCGTGTTCTGCTGCGTCTCCGGCTACGGCATGACCGGCCCTTACGAAAACATGCCCTCACACGGCGTGGCCTATGACACTTGGGCGGGCTGTATTGAGCCAGCGCGTGAAGAGGATGGCATGGTGTATTTACCGGCGCATCCTTCCGTTGGCATGCACGCCGGTCCATTGCTCGGCGCATTTGCCGCACTCGCTGCTGTGATGCGCGCGCGCGACACCGGCGAAGGCGCGTTTCTGGAAATCGGCCAATCCGATGGCGCGGCTTACATGGACTGGTATCGCATCGAAAGCTACAAGGCTTATCAGCGCCCGCAATCGGAAGTGACAGGCAATGCGGCGGATGATTTCCGTCGTCGCCCAGTGGGCACTGCCGGTCTGCGTGAAGGGGTACGCTATCAAGCCTACGAATGCAAAGACGGCTATGTGTTGTTCATGGCATCTGAACAATCATTCTGGAAAAATTTCTGTGAAGGCGTTGGCCGCATGGACATGTTTGAAAAATGGCCGGGCAAAAAACTCGCCGATCACGCGCCGGGCAACAAAGAAATGCAAAAAGAACTCACCGCCATTTTCAAAACCAAAACCATCAAGGAATGGATGGACTGGGGCGTAAAAGTTAACACGCCGATTGCACCGGTTTACAACTCAGAAACCGTGATGGACGACGAGCACTTTAAAGCGCGCTTCAAATGGTATCCAAACGAAACCCACGGCGCTGACATGATGAGCTACCCCGTACATTTCATCGGCGAAGAATTGCCCGTGCCAAGCAAAGCACCGACACCCGGTCAGCATCGCGATGAAATCCTCAAGCGCGTGTTGCACTTTGATGACGCAAAAATTGCCGCGATGGAAGCCAAAGGAGCTTTCGGCAAAAAAGCGTAACGCAGCGCAGCATGAAAAAAACCGGGGCAGCCCGGTTTTTTTATGTCTGCTGGCAACGGCTTCCCGTTACAGCGACTCCAATTTTCGCATCAACGCATCGCCATCATAGGCGGTGATTTTGTCGGGCTGCACCCGCAGAATAATTTGCCCTTCTCTGTTCAGTAAATCGCGCATACTTTCCTGTGCTTTGATATTGTCTGGCAACAATTTTTGACAAAAAAGCGAGAAAAACCAGTGCCGCGTCTGTGCATCATCCAATACCGTACACGCACCGCTGAGGCTGATACAGCGACTATCACCTAGCGTTGTGCCGGCGGATGAAATCACCACTGAAGCGCGACCCGTTTTGCGCACCGCATTAACGCGCGGGCGCTGATCGTTGGTGGTCAACCACACGCAACCCTCTGCCCACACAAAACTCATGATGGTGCCGAGCGCATCATTTTTCCCTTGCCAAATAAATGTGCATTCATCTTGTTCTTGCAGCAATTGCTCGCGCACAGCATCACTCATGGATGCGGAAAATTGTTTGCCGTGGCTGTCTTTTTTCATAATGAATTACCTGTTAGACCGACAACAAAAACGTGACGGGGCCGTCGTTGATTAAATGCACTTGCATATCGGCTGCAAAAATACCCGTAGCAATAGGCGCGTGCTGTTGGCGCAAATAATTGACGCAGTATTCATAAAGTTCTTGTGCCTGCTCGGGTGTGGCGCCAGAAGAAAATGACGGGCGCAAGCCGCTGTTGGTGTCTGCTGCCAAGGTAAATTGCGAAACCACCAACACACCGCCGGCAATATCGCGCACCGACAAATTCATTTTTCCTTCTGCATCAGCAAACATGCGGTAGCGCAATATTTTGTCGCACAGTTTTTGCGCCAGCGCGCAATCATCGTGACGCTCCACACCCAACAGCACCAGCACACCGCGCGTAATTTCCCCTACCGTCTCACCCTGCACTGCAACATGCGCGCTGCAAACGCGCTGAATTAAGGCTTTCATGACAACTGGTTAAGCTCCTAGACTTCCGTTAGCATCACTGTTCATTCTATCGACATTCTTGGAACCCCCTGCATGCCTCTGCCCTCTCGGTATTTTTCTGCGGTCGCGTTGAGCGTTTGCTTGGGCGTGTTCTTTTGCGGCGCGGAAAATGTGCGTGCAGCGAGCCAAGATACTGCGACTGCCTCGGCTGCCGAAGGGCAGTTGCCGCTGGATGACCTGCTCACGTTTTCCTTGGTGCTAGAGCAAATTCGCGCAGCTTATGTGGAGCCGGTGAGTGATAAAACGCTGCTGGAAAATGCCATACGCGGCATGATCGGCGAGTTGGATCCGCACTCCGCCTATCTGGACGAAACGGATTTCAACGATCTGAAAAATATGACCACCGGCGAGTTTGGCGGCTTGGGTATTGAAGTGGGTGCAGTGGATGGCTTGATTAAAGTCATTGCACCTATTGATGACACGCCCGCCAGTCGCGCCGGTATTCACGCCGGCGACATCATCATCAAAATTGATGCGCAATCTGTGCAAGGCATGAGCATGAATGATGCCGTCAACTTAATGCGCGGCGATGTGGGCACAGCCATCAAACTGACTGTTATGCGCAATCAACAAGAACAGCCGCTGGAATTTAATCTCGTGCGTGAAATTATCAAAACGCGCAGCGTGAAAGAAAAAATGTTGGCACCCGGCTACGCCTATGTGCGCATCGCGCAATTTCAAGCCAGCACAACCGACGAACTGAATCAGGCACTGGCTGCGCTGCAAAAACAGGGCGAAATACGCGGCTTGGTATTGGATTTACGCAACAACCCTGGCGGATTATTGGATGAAGCAGTTGGCGTTGCCGATGTGTTTCTCAACAAAGGTTTGATCGTTTACACCAAAGGCCGAATTCCCAGCAGCAACACGCGCTACAGCGCAACCGCCGGCGAAACGCTGCCGCAGGTGCCGATGATTGTGTTAGTCAACCAGGGCACAGCATCGGCGGCAGAAATTGTTGCGGGTGCATTGCAAGATAATCATCGCGCAAAAATTCTCGGCACCAATACGTTTGGCAAAGGCACGGTGCAAACCGTTATTCCTATCAGCGAGAAAAAAGCCATCAAACTCACTACAGCGCTGTATTACACACCGAGCGGCCGCTCAATACAGGCAGAAGGCATTAAACCGGATATTGCAGACAGCGATAACAACATTTCCGCGGCGCAATCTTCTGCGCTCACTTCCGAAGCGAGTCTTGAAAAACATATTGTAAATAGCAAGGCACAGAGCAAGAAAAAATCCGCCGTCGATCGCAGCGATGCCAAGCGCGAAGAAAATGCTGCGCCCGCTGCGGCTGCCAAATCGAGCAGCGGTGCGTCAACGGAAGACAATCAGTTACAAGATGCACTAAAACTGCTGAAGAAATAATTGCAAAGAACGACGGCGTTAAATCACCATCACGCCGTCCATTTCCACTTGCGCAGCGCGCGGCAAGCTGGCGACACCCACGGCGGCACGCGCTGGATAAGGCTGCACAAAATACTGCGCCATCACTTCATTCACTAGCGCAA
>CAZHQZ010000033.1:0-12886 GCA_964534675.1 uncultured Pseudomonadales bacterium
TGCTGAAATACAAGCGCCTGTTTCTGGAAGTGATCCTCGCCAGTTTTTTCTTGCAAATTTTTGCATTGGTCACGCCATTATTTTTTCAAGTGGTGATGGATAAAGTTCTGGTTCACCACGGCAAAAGTACTTTAGATATATTAGCACTGGGATTTTTAGTGGTGGCGGTATTTGAAGTGCTGTTGGGCGGCATTCGTACCTATGTTTTTTCGCACAGCACCAATCGCGTAGACGTACAGCTGGGCAGCACACTGTACCGGCATTTGTTGGGCTTGCCGTTGGCGTATTTTCAGTCGCGCGCGGTGGGGCAAAGCGTGGCGCGCGTGCGCGAGTTAGACAGCATTCGCAACTTCATCACAGGTTCTGCCTTAACACTGTGCATCGATGTATTTTTTACGTTTGTGTTTATCGGTGTGATGTTGTACTACAGCGCGGCGTTGAGCATGGTGGTGTTGTCGGCTATCCCTGCTTATATCGTTCTTTCTATCTGGGTGACACCCTTGCTGCGCGTGCGCTTGGATGAAAAATTTAAATACGGCGCGGCGAATCAGAGTTTTTTGGTGGAGTCGATCACGGGTGCCGAGACAGTAAAAAGTCTTGCCTTGGAGCCGATGATGCAACGGCAGTGGGAAGATAATCTAGCCAGTTATGTCACCAGCAGTTTTCGTGCGCAGCACACGGGTAATTTGGCTGCGCAGGGCGCGGGCTTTATCAATAAATTGATGACCTTGGGTATTTTGTGGTGGGGCGCGCAGTTGGTGATGCGCGGTGAGTTGAGCGTCGGACAATTAGTGGCATTCAATATGTTGGCGGGCAGAATCAGTGCGCCGATATTGAAATTGGTGCAACTGGCGCAAGATTTTCAGCAGGCAAAAATTTCTCTGGAACGTTTGGGCGATATTCTCAATACGCCGCGCGAAGCGGGCTTTCACCCACAGCGCAGCACGCTGCCGTCTTTAAAAGGCGATATTCGTTTTGACAACGTGCGCTTTCGTTATCGCTTTGACGGCAAACCGGCGCTCGAAGCGTTAACGCTGCACGTCAAGCCGGGTGAAATTATTGGCATCGTCGGCAAATCGGGTTCTGGCAAAAGTACACTGACAAAATTGTTGCAACGTTTGTATGTGCCGGAGGCAGGGCGCATTCTTATCGACGGCGTGGATTTTTCAACCGTAGATGCCGCTTGGCTGCGACGGCATATCGGCGTGGTGTTGCAAAACAGTTTTCTGTTTAATCGCAGCATTCGCGACAATATCGCCATCACCAATCCCGCAATGCCTATGGAGCATGTGGTGCGTGCGGCGCAACTGGCCGGCGCACACGAGTTTATCGCGGCGCTGCCGCAAGCGTATGACAGTATGGTGGAGGAGCAGGGCAGCAATTTATCCGGCGGTCAGCAGCAGCGTATTGCTATTGCGCGCGCGCTGATTCATCAGCCGCGTATTTTGATTTTTGATGAAGCGACGAGTGCCTTGGATGTGGAATCTGAGCGCATTATTCAAAGCAATATGGCGGCGATTTGTCACGGGCGCACGGTATTTATTATTGCGCACCGTTTATCGACGGTGCAGGGCTGCGACAGAATTCTAGTGATGGATAACGGAAGAATTATTGAGCAGGGATCGCATGACACGCTGTTAAATAAAAATGGCAGTTATGCGCAGCTGCATCGCTACCAGACAGAATGCATTCCCTTCAGAAGGATGCAAAGCGCATGAAGCGGTGGTGGCAGCAAAAAAGTGCTAGCGATGAGTGGCAGGCGGCGCGGCTGGCTTTTTTACCAGCGGCGTTGGAAGTGCAGCACACACCGCCGCACCCATTGGCGCGCTGGTTGGCATTCAGCATGGTGGCATTTTTTGCGCTGTTAGTTGCGTGGTCGTGTTTGGGCAAGGTGGATGTGGTGGCCATTGCCGAGGGAAAAATTATTCCGTCAACACGCGTCAAACAAATACAGCCTTTAGAAAAAGGCGTGGTGAAAAGTATTCGTGTGCATGAAGGCCAGTCTGTCAAAGCGGGCGATATTCTGATGGAATTGGATAGGACGCTCACCGAAGCCGATCGCAGCCGCATTGCCGATGCCTTGCAAAAACAAGAAGAAACCTTGACGCGTGATAAAGCATTGTTAGCTTTGTTAGACAGTAAAGAAAATACATCGCCAACACAGAACTTGAGTGGTTTGCAAAATCACTTGCTGTTACAGGAGTGGCAACAATACCGCGCGCAGTTGGCGGCTCTGCAAAGCCAACGCGAAAATAGACAGGCAGAAAAACAGGTGAATGGTGAAGTGATTCGCAAACTGCAAGCCATTCTGCCGATCAATACGCAGCGCGCGCAGGCGCTGAAGCCTTTAGTAGAGCGCAAACTGGTCGCGCGAGATCAGTATTTATCCTTGGAAGAAACGCGCATCACGCAACAGCAAGATCTGGCTGCTGCCAAGGCGCGTGAGATACAGCTGAATGCTGCAATACAGGAGGCAGAACACAATATTGCCGCGCTCAGTGCGCAGATGCGTGCCAGTACACTCAGCGCGATTGCCGACGCAACGCATGAAACAGAAAACTTGCGCCAACAACTGGCTAAAGCCAGCGATGTGGATAAGCGACAAGTGTTGTACGCGCCGGTGGATGGGCAAGTGAAGGATTTGGCGGTCAACACCGTCGGCGGCGTGGTGTTGGAAGCGCAGCAGGTGATGTTGATTGTGCCGGAAGATGCGCAACTGGAAATAGAAGCATGGCTGCCAAACAAAGACATTGGTTTTGTACATCAGCGCGATACGGCTGCTATCAAAATACACACCTTCCCGTTCACAAAATATGGCACCTTGGAAGCGAGCGTCACCCGCATTTCAGAAGATGCAATTCAAGATGAAAAAACAGCGCGCGAAAAAGGCGGCTTGTTGTATAGCATGAGTTTGTTGATGCTGCGCAACACCTTGTGGGTCGATGGGCGCGAAGAGCGCTTGCTGCCAGGCATGCAGGTGACAGCGGAAATTATTATCGGCCAGCGTCGCATTATTGATTTTTTCCTCGCGCCACTTAAACAAGGCGTGCAGGAAAGTTTGCGTGAGCGGTAGGCTATTAACGAGAGAGATAAAGCATGAACAGTAGAACACAGAAAATTATCAATGGGATTATTGTAATACCATTCATATTGTTAGGCGCGGCGCTGGTTGTGGCGGTTGTTTACTTTCTTTTCTGCGAAGCCAACAAAGCCTATTGGGATCACAAAGTCAGGCAATGGTGTGAGAAGGATGGCGGGGTAACGGTTTATGAAAAAGTTGAATTAAGCCAGGAGGAGTCCAAGCTTCTTGGAGGATTTAATGACTACGTTAGGATTCCTATCGAGAAGTATGCTAAGTCATTTGATTTATATATTTCAAAATCAAAAGAAAAGAAAATACATGACATAAATCCATATGTTTTTAGAAATGAAATGGAGGTTTATATTAGGTCTGATAGGAGATTGCTGGGGAGGTCTATTACTTATGTTCGTGTAGGCGGAGATTTCCCTACTGGAATTATTCACGAATCATCATTTTCTTGTGGCGACATAGAAAATTTCAACACTAACATTACAAAGTCAATTTTTTCAGTAAAAGGATAGTGATTATGACAGCGCAAACGGAATCATTGCTTAATAGCTCTCAGTTAGCCTTGGCTGCTTATGCCAATTTCCAAAAAGATACATATGTTGTTGCTTTAAAAAAGGTGGGCATGACAGAAACGCAGGCGAATATATTTGCATCTGAATATTCTGTTGTTACACAAATTGGCGATACCCTTTCAGGATTTTCTGCTACGATATTTAAAGATTCCAATGGTCAGCTTACGGTTGCGCTGAGAGGCACCAATGACCTTTTTGATTTATTGGATGCTGATTTTTCAGAGATAGTTGCTACAGGAGCTGCGCGAACGCAAATTGTTGAAATGTATAACTGGTGGCAACAAGTATCCCATGCCAGTGGATCAGAGGTGCCACAGATTGCCTATACAAATGGAACTATTACTCATATTACAGGCTCTGCAACAGGAGAGGCATATCTTGCTTTGCAGGCGGATTCGGTGGTTGATGTAACTGGCCACTCATTAGGCGGCCATTTGGCAATGGCTTTTAAGGAATTGTTTCCTGCTCAGGCAAATTCGGCAACAACGTTTAATGCACCAGGATTTAATTTTCTGAGCGACAGCTTCTTTGCTTCACTGGCTTCTGGAGCGAATACTCCTATGGACCCATTTGCTGTGAATGTTGTTGCGATTAACGACAGTAGTGAAGCGGATTCATTCAGCCCCATCGCAGGCCTATGGTCTCGTCCTGGCTCGCCGGTTGATGTAGCTATTGAGGATCAAACTGTATCTGGTGAACCAAACAAACCTGCAGCACTTAATCACAGCCAAATGCTCTTAGTAGATTCATCGGTAGTATATAACCTGCTCAGCAAGCTAGACGCAACATTTTCAACACGGGATTACCGTACTGTATTTGATTCTGCATCAAATGAAATGTACAAAACACTTGAGAAAACTGTTGATGCTTTACAGGTGTTATTTGGCATTAGCAATCAACCACTGTCTGCGGGTAATGGTGATACAGCGCGTAATGATTTATACGCGGCTATCTATGACGTGAGCAACTTCATTGACACAAAAGTTCTTGCCGGCCAATTCTCGATTCAATCCACAGCGACGGTCAGTGATGCTAGAAATAATTTTGGTGTTTTCCTGTCCTTGATGCAACTGACACCCTTTATCCTGAGTGCGAATGACGGCGCGGCTGCTACCACATTGCAAGCTGCCAATCTGGATATGACAGAACTGTGGATGGCTGGCTCCGAAGGTGTCAGCGATATGTTTTTGCAAGACCGTGCAGCAATGTTGAATCAAATGCTTGCGGCAAACACGCAAGATCAAGATTATGGCGACGTGGGCGGCAACACATTTTTTTACGATCACGACACGGGGCTGTCCATTGGCACAGAAACCAATCACAACAAAGTTGAGTTTGGCAGTGATAATGCCAATGATCTTTACGGCGGCAGCAAAAACGATCACCTTTACGGCAATGGCGGCTCAGATGTATTAAGCGGAGGTGCAGGTGATGATTATTTGGAAGGCGGCGACGGCGCAGACATTCTTATTGCTCAAGCAGGTGTTGATCGCCTGAATGGCGGCGCAGGTGCTGATACATATCAAATCAACCTCAATGATTTTGGTGATGCAATTATTTCTGGCGACACCGACGGCGGTGTGATTTCGCTGTTGAGCGGCATTAGCTTTCGGCGCGCTGGTTTTGGCGAAGCAAACACGAATGGTCTGTACATCGCTGTCGATGAAAACGATGACTGGTTAAGCGGCAAAGAAGGTTGGAGTGTTTCGGTGTCTGGCAGCACGGCTACGGTGTCGTTGAGAGATGCACAAAACAACGCGCATGTTATTGCGATTGAAAATTTTAATATCACAAACAACAAATTTGGCATGCAGTTTGAAGAAGCTTCTGCGCAGGATGCGCCAGCACAAAGCAGTGCATTTACCGTGCCTAATCTCGGCCTGTTGGGCTCTTTCGTGCCATCGGGTAGTGATGAATCTGTAAGCATCTATCTGCCAGAAAATCGCAATGTGCCGAACAATGAATCAGCCGTTGCTGCTTCGCCGCAATTTGATTGGGAGCAGTATCGCAATAAATCGCTGATCTATGACGCGAGCAAGTTTTGGGGTGAGTGGAATGCAGGAGATTTGCATTGGCAAGCTGTAGATCCTGACAATGAAATTGCAGGCGGTCATGCCTTTCCTGAGCGTCCTGATGAAGTCTTGACCTATGACACGCGCGCAGCAGAGCACGGCGCCAACATCATGCGTTTTGAGGGCTCCAATCAAAACGATGCGCTGTACGGCAGCGATTGGACAGAACAAATGCGCGCCATCAAAGCGTGGGATGACAGCAATGCTCATATTTTTCATTTAGATGAAATCAACGGTTTTAATCCTGCTGTGCACGGCAACAACGATGTGCTGTTTGGTTTGGATGGCGATGATTTAATGATTGGTGATGGCGATCAAAGTGTGCTGTCGCAAGAAGCGGGTGCACAAAAAGGCAATCGTGATGTGTTAATCGGCGGGCATGGCAGCGATGTGATTTACGGCATGGGCGGCAACGATATGTTGCTGGGCATGGAGGAATATCGCAGTGGTTGGGGCACAGCGTCTATCGGCTTGACTTATCACCCTGCTAAATACCATTCCCTGTCAGAAGCGCTATTTAATAATGCGTTTTTGTATGACCCAGAAACACAGCAGGAAACACAAACCGTTATTACCTTAGAAGATCAGGATGAGAAAAATTATTTAGATGGCGGCGACGGCAGTGATGTGATCGAAGGCGCGAGTTACAGCGATACCATCGACGGCGGCAGCGATAAAGATTGGATTTATGCCGGTGCGGGATGTGATGTGATCGCCGGTGGTGCAGGCGATGATGAATTGTCGGGCGACTCGTATGCGTATTTTGCTAACGGCATCGCCATGAGTGATTTTATTGCGCCGGATGAAATGCCAGAAGTTGATGATTATCGCCGCGCGTATTTTTATCAAAAAGATGACGATTGTGTGGCACTGCGTTATGACTTCGACAAAGACACCGACTACAACGATGTGTTGGATGGCGGCGCAGGCAAAGATTTAATTCAAGGTGAAATCGGCAATGACACCATCGCGGGCGGTGCAGATGATGACACGCTGTTTGGTGATCGCGTGTACGGTGCAGGATTTTTTGTCGCGGGCAGCACGCTGCCTGCCAACTTTCAGTCGCTAGCAAAAACTTTTCACGGCAGAGATGTTGTCGATGGCGGCGACGGCAACGATTTAATTGTCGGCGGCGGCAGTGATGATCGCCTGCTCGGCGGCAGTGGCAACGACACGGTGTACGGCGATGTCGGCGCAGACAAAATTGAAAAAGGCGCGAACACCGGCAACACAGCGGCTATTCAAGCGAGCGATGAGGGTTGGTGGGGCGCGGATGTGTTATTCGGCGGCGCAGGCAATGACGTGTTGGTGGGTGAAGGCGGCAATGACACCGCCGATGGCGGCGACGGCGATGACTACCTCTACGGCGATTGGGCGAACTGGCAGCCGCAGGCTTACGCCGATGAAAACGCGCAAACCGGCGACGATACCTTGTACGGCGGCGCGGGCAACGATCAGTTGATGGGCAACGGCGGCGATGACGTGTTGCAGGGCGGCAGCGGCAACGACATATTGTTTGGCGATGGCATGAGCGGTGTTAGCGGCACAGGTGACGATGTGCTGGATGGCGGCGCAGGTGACGATTTTCTCTACGGTGGTAATGGCGATGACTTGTATCTGATCGCCGCGAGCGATGGACAGGATGTGATTAGCGACAGCGAGGGCAGCAATATCTTGCGCGTAACAGCCAGCCAAGTGGACATCGAAACCGCTGCCGACGGCAGCACCGCGCTGTATCAATCAGCCGACCATAGCCAATTCACCACTTTCAACAGCGGCAGCTACAACAGCTTCGCCTTGCAAACCATGAGCGGCGGCAAAGTTGAGCAGCATCAACACATCACGGCAGCGGGCGGCAATGGCTCCACGCCCACCTACACCATCAACAGCAGCATGGCGGGCAGCGTGGAAATCAGCGGGGTTGGCGATGCGGGCCTTGCCCTGCAATTGACCAGCGCGCAGCACGAGTTTACGGGTCCGGCGGCGGTTACGGTGGATGCCAACGGCGCGCACATCGGCTTGGCGCAGGCCGATGGCGATGCCTTCACGCTGACGCTGGATCACTGGGAGCAACTGGTCGCCCTGACCGATAAATACGGCTTCGAATTAGGCTTTGCGCTGGATGCCAGCGCAGAACAGGACGGCGTGCTCAACGGGCGCGGCAGCAATGATGTACTGACGGGCAATGGCGGCGACGAAACCCTGTACGGCTACAAGGGCAATGATGTGCTGAATGGCGGTGCGGGCAATGATGTCTTGATCGGCGGTGCCGGTTCGGACCTGTATCGCTTTCAAGGCAGCGATGGTGTGGACGTGATTAGCGACAGCGAGGGCAGCAACGCCCTGCGACTCGACTACCTCAGCGGCAGCACGGCTGCACTGGACCTGCGCGTAGGAACACAAGGTGTGCAAGTGCTCACCTCGGCGGATGGCGATAATTACGCGGCAATGGATGACGCAACTTGGCAGAGTATCGCCGCCTGTGAAACCGGCGATGGCAACGCCGTCAGCGCATACCGCTATCAGGTAGCAGTGGGAGCTAGAGTGGCATTGACCGCGCGCTTTGCTGGCGCTACTGCGTCTATTGTCCTGCCCGAGGGCAGCGCGCTGACCGATTTTTCGGCAGGGCGTTCGCTGGCACACCCGCAGGATCTGTTGCTGAAATCCGCTGATGGCGAAACATTTATTCGCGTGGTTGATTACTTTGCCAACAGCAGCGCGTGGGCTATCAGCAGCGGTACAGAGCAGGTGCAGTCGCTGGCGAGTTGGTTGAGCAACAGCCTCGATAACGATTATTCGCCCAACTGGTTTACGGACGAACAGGCCGCCGTGCTGCAACCGATGGGAGAGAGCGGTAACACCCTCGGCGACGGACAAAACATGGTGGTAAATACGCGCTATGAGGGTGAAGGCGAGGCCTACAACGCCCGCATCAACAGCTACACGTTTGGCGGCGTGGTGGAGGAGTCCATCGAGCTGAATGGCGGCAACCCTGTGGTGTTGGACGCCTCGGAGCAGGACGCAATGGAGCTGTCGCAAAAAACCCACCTCGTGCTCACCGAGGAGCCGGTGTACCGCAGTTATCACACGGGCGGCGGTGTCTACACACTGTCGGGTGATGACCCGTCGCTGGGCAGTATGAGGGCGAACGGCAATGTCTCCTTGCAGGAAAACAGCGACGGCACGGTAACGGCCTTCGTGTCCGGCAGTGACTCCAGCAGTCAGGTGGGCACGGAGGCGCATTGGACTACCTACACAGAAACCGTGGCCGATGTCACCCGCCAGTACACGCAGTACCACATTCTTGGCGATGCGGCGGATGACAGCGTGACGGCAGCGGGCTCCTTCCTCGGCACCATCAACGTGGGTGAGGGAGACAACACGGTGGATTTGGGCGGCGATCAGCAAACGCTGTGGCTGCCCTGGGGCAGTCCACCGCGCGGCAGTTTGGCTGCCCCCGGTGCTTACATTGAAGCGGGAGCCGGCGATGACCACTTGATAGGCACGCGCGGCGACGATGTGTTTGTGACGGGCAGCGGCAGCAACACCGTGGCGGGCGGCGCGGGCAATGATGTGTACTACGTCTCCTTGGCCAGTGGCAGCCACACCACGCTGGTCGATGCCGCCGTGGAGGGCGTGTATGACTGGGCTTATCAAGAAGAACTGCCCAATGCCTCAACGCGCACCGATGGCAACGATTGGGCCGGTTACTACGCGCCCATCAACAACACTTTGGTGTTTACAGAGGCGTTTGATCCGTCAACCGTAACCTACAGCGTAAAAACGCTGGATTTAGAAACGGACAGCAACGGCATTCACTTCGATACCACGCGACCGTACTCGGGCTCTGGCAATCCAGACTGGCATACGGGGATCAATACCCAAATCACTCTGCATATCGGCGAGGCGGATGTCACGGTGCTCACGGGCGAGGACTGGGTACGTGATGGCGATGCGACAGAAGCGTTGCATATCACGTCCGGCGTGCAAACCGTCGTGCTGGCAGACGGCAGCAGCACAAGCTGGGATGCACTACTGAGCCAAGCCACCCAAGTTGACGACACTCCAGATTCTCAAATCCCACAGCAAATTATCACGCTCACTTACAACCCTGATGACTCGCGTTTTGTGGCGCTCAACGCATCCGATTTATTGGGTGGCACACTGAGCGATGAAGAAAAAGCGCGCTGGCAAATTGTGAGTGCTGAGCAAACATCCGGCAATTTTTTGCCCGATATTTTTGATGTAGACGGCGATGGCGATACCACTACCGATCAAACATTTATCTTTGTCGAAAATTTATGGAACAGCGGCATCAACTATGTCGGTTTTATTCCGAATACCACAGCGGGCAACGCCAGCTTTGCGTTTACTTTGCAGTGCGATGATGGCGTACAAATTGCATCCACCATGCAAGTAGCGGTGCAAGAAAATACCGGCGATTTAATCGGCACCGATAGCGCAGACGTGTTGGACGGTGGGCAATCAGACACAGCACTCATTATTGAAGCAGCGGCGGGTGATGACCGCGTGTTTGATGGTTGCGGCGATGACACCGTGCGCGGCGGCGATGGTAATGACGCATTAACGTTCGGCAACTGGGCCGATAACGGCAATGATATTTTTGACGGCGGTGCAGGCAACGATGTGCTCGATGCCGGTTGGGGCAGCGATGTGTTGATCGGCGGTGCGGGCAATGACGTATATATCGAGGGCAATTTGTGGTCCGGCGATCACACCACTATTGATAACAGCGGCGGCGCAGAAACCGATGTAGATACTTTGCAAATTGGGCAACAAGGTTACGGCATGTGGGATTACCGTGCATTGTGGTTCACGCGCGATGGCAGTGATTTGTTGGTGGATCAGCTTGATGAATTGGCCGACGGTGAAATTCGCATCAAAGATTGGTATGCGGCGAGCGACACTAACGGCGATGGCGCGTTGAACGATGCCGGTGCAGGCCGTCTCGATATTTTTGTTGCAAAACAAGATGATGGCGCAGTATTGCAAGCCGATGGCAACAGCGGAAATTTTGACGCGCTGATTAACGCCATGGCGCAATTTGGCGCAAAACCCGCATCGGTGGCGGATGCAGCGAATGCGTTGCAAGAGGAATATCAAGTGGCGTGGTTGCAGCTTGCCATGCCCACGGCTGCGTAGCGTAATGGAAATGTAGCTTTGTGTTTGATGACTACGGTTTTGGTTGCAGCGCCAACACCCAAACCGTTTGTTGTTGGACACAAAACCGTACATTAATTTCTTCCAGCCACACGCCGTATTCGCACGCATCATCCTGTTGGGCGCGATAAGCGGGGCGCGGATCTTGCGCCAACACTTCATCAATCAACATGCGTAAATCCGATGACAGCAACAGCGCCGTTGCTTCCTGCTCTGCGTTTGCGCTCCATTGCACGCGCAGCGCAGTTGGAGCCTCTTGTGCAAAACCGCCGCGCGCGGTGGGCACACTGTCGGCGTAGGGAATATACGGTTTGATGTCGAGTATCGGCGTGCCATCCAATAAATCGGCGCCGCGCAGCCGCAAACATTTCCCTTTATCGCCATCCACAATATCCAACAATTCCACCACTGATAAACCCATCGAATTGGGGCGAAACATACTGCGCGTAGCAAACACACCGCGCGTGGCATTGCCGCCTAAACGCGGTGGTCGCACCGATGGCTGCCAGCCCTGCGCGGCGGTGGCGTGAAAAATAAAACTGAGCCAGAGGTGGGAAAATTCTTCCAAACCGTGCAGGCATTCAGCGGTATTAAACGGCGCAAACAGCTCCAGCGTGCTGATGGCATGCGGCGTTAGCCTTGGCTGACGCGGAATGCCAAATTTTTCGCGAAACGGCGAGTGCAAAATGCCGATAGGCTGAAAGGTATACTGATCCACATTCTTACTTATTAATTCCAAGATGCAAAACACCTTACCACAAGCAAGTGATCTTCCTGTGCGCGAAGGCGTGAGCGCCAGTTGTGTGCAAGTGCCGGCGGGCGCGTGGCCGTCGTTGTTGGCTTTTCTCTGCGCGCAGTTTCCCGCGATCCATGAATCCATCTGGTTGTCGCGGTTTGCACGCGGTTTGGTGCTGGATCAAACAGGAAAAGTTTTACAGGCAACGGATAGCTGCAAAACCGGCGCGTGCATTTATTACTACCGCGAAGTGTTGCAAGAAATAGAAATTCCTTTTCAAGAAAAAATTCTGTATCAAGATGAGCATATTTTGGTAGCCGACAAACCGCACTTCTTGCCAGTGATCCCGTCCGGCGCGTATGTACAGCAAACCTTGTTGGTGCGTTTGAAGCGCAGCACGGGCATCGCGCAGTTGTCTCCACTGCATCGCATCGACAAAGACACGGCGGGCTTGGTGCTTTTTTCCACCAACCCGCACACACGCAACGCCTATCAAACATTGTTTCGTGAGCGGCGAGTGACCAAACATTATCACGCTGTGGCGCGCTGGAACGCGGCACTCATTTATCCGTTGGTGTATCGCAGCCGCTTGGTGGAAGACGCACAATTTTTTCGCACGCAGGAAGTTGTTGGTGCAGAAAACAGTGAAACCATCGTGAAGGTGTTGGAGCAAAACGGCAGTCAGGCGTTGTACGATTTACAGCCCGTGACGGGAAAAAAACATCAGTTGCGCGTACACATGGCCAGTCTCGACATGGCGATAGTGAACGATGTGTTGTATCCCACCGTGCAAGACAGAGCTGCGGAAGATTTCACGCGCCCTTTGCAATTATTGGCGCAGTCATTGACTTTTGTTGATCCTGTCACGCACGAGCCGCGCTATTTTGCCAGCCAGCGCGTGCTGGCCGATGCCGCGCTATTTTCTACAGCAGCTTCAACTGATTGCGCAACTGAGTGACGTTGCGGCGGCTGATCGCCGGTTTGAAATCGGTGCCTTGCAAGCGCAGCAAGTAGTGACCAGCGGGTGTTTTTTCCATGCCTTCTACATGAGATAAAGACACGACGGCATTGCGATGCACGCGCACAAAACGCTCACTGAATTCGTCTTCAATATCTTTCAGCGCGTCGTCAATCAACAATTCGCCCTTGGTGTGATACACCGTGACGTATTTGTGATCTGCAATAAAACAGCGCACTTCGGTGACGGGTACCAGCACTAAACCGTGGCGCGTGC
>CAZHQZ010000034.1:0-12742 GCA_964534675.1 uncultured Pseudomonadales bacterium
GCCGCAGTGTTAACGCTGTGGTCCATGCTTGCCTACCTCAAAGCCGCGTGGCCCGATTTACAGCAAGGCATGGACAAAAAAGAATAATTATTTAATCAAGCGCAGTGCGAACGGTACGCGAAACGGCTTGCCGTTGGATGCCGCCACTGCACCCATGATGCAGAAAATTAAATTGCACAACCAAGCCGCACAAATCACTAAAAAACCGATCAAAATAATCGCCAGTATTTTCCCAGCAATAAAAATCAACAGAAACGTGATGCCCCAATTCAACGCTTCTTTTGCTTGATCTTGGATATAGGCATCGTCTTTTTTGACCAAGTAGAAAATTAAGCCAGGGATAAAGCCGAGCACAATGCTGCCCAACCAGCACAGCAGGGCAAGGTTTTTGCTGTCTTGTGACGGTGTTGCCGTATCGGCGGCGGGTTCGGTTGGTGTGGTGCTGGGTGTGTTGTTGTTGTCCTGATCCATCTGCGTATCCTCAAAAGTGTGCGCTACAATTATGGCGAAATTCTCGCCCTTGTCAGCCCATGAAGAAAAAACATTTATTGCCCAAAGTATTGCTGGTGTCGAGCTGTGCCTTGCTGCTGAGTGCTTGCCTCGGCGGTTTGCTGGTGCAGGCCACTACGCAAGTGATGTTGGCGATACTGAAACCCATGGTGGGTTTGGATCCCAATAGTAACGGCTTGTTTCAGCAGCCGATCATCAAAAATCGTATGCAATCTTTTTTGGGCGATTACTATGACCCAACCATGCAACTGCTGCGCACGGCCGATAAAGTGCAGGAGGAGGGGCCGCTGTACTATGTGGTGTCGCGCTACACGCCTATCCCCCAAATTGCGGAAAAAGCGGGATTTGTATGGAACGCTGAAACCAACCAAATGGCGGTGATGTTGATTAGTGGCGGCTCAACCACGGTGATTGCTGAGCGTTTAGTGCAGCAGCAAGCCAATCAACAAATCGCGAAAGTGGTGCCGCAGTGGCCGACGGAATTGCAGACGTATCTCGATCAAGACGCGCTGAAGAAAAAAGCCTCGGAAGCAGCAGCGCAAGCCATTACACAAAAAGCGTCAGAAACAATCCATCAAAACGCAGAAGCGCAATTAAATGAGGCGTTAAAAGCGCACGAGGCTTCGCAAGCTCAGGAAGCTGTGCCGCCGCCATCGTCGCCTTGAGCGGCGTAGCGTTGATAACCTGCCGCAAGAATAGTGACAGCTTCTTCCATGTCTTCCGTTTTGTCGGCAATGCTCATCAGCAGCGATTCGTTCGATGAAAAAACATCGTCGCGAATAAAACCTTTTTCACGCGCACGATTAAAAACAGGCAGCAAGCCGATAATTTTTTGCCGAATGATGCCCATTTCTAGAGGGTGGCGCGTGCCGTTGTGCAGTAATAAATAGATGTGCAGCATAAAGGTGAACATCAGTGTTTCTTCCACGGTGTTTTCTGCAGCTAGCGCATGAATGGCCTGTTGCATGATGCTGCGATCAGCCAGCACATCCACGGTCACCATTTCATTGGCGAGTGCCAAGTAGCTTGGCAGCACATTTTTTACGGTTGCATATTGCGCGTCATTCAGCGAAGTTTTTGCAGCAACTAAATAGCCGATGAGCAGTTGTTGCAAGTGCGCAGGCGATGGCTGTGATGTCATAAGTCAATTATTCCTGCAAAAAAAGACAGTCAATAAGTGTTTCGCCGTGATACGGTCGCGGTTTAACGACGATAGTAACGGGGATGAATTGTTGCGCAGAACCCGATTTTAAAAGCTCACAATACATGGAAGATTTTACACCATCTTCCATAACGATCTTGAGGCGATCAATGGCTAGCAATAGATATTTTTGCCGCATCCAATTGCTAATATTACTGCTAACAAAACGAGATTTTTCGGTTGCTTCCAATCCCAGCATGGTTAAGCAGGCATCGTTGGCATCGCACACTATCCCTTGCGTATTGATAACGCAGAGTGGGCAGTGCATGTCTTCCAGCATTTTGTAATCCAGTATTTGCTGCATAGGAGCGTTGCTGAGTTGGGGTTGCAACAGGCTGTTAATGAAGTGATGCAGACTATTTAATGCTTGAGAGCCACCGTTTTGATGCAGCAGCGTGATGAGTTCTCGCTCCGCGCAGGATGGATGTATGGGGCCGTGCAGTTCCATTTTTCCACGCCCTAGCAGGAGCCAGTCCAGCGAAATATTGAGCAACAAAGACAGTTGGGCTAGATGCTCAAAGGCAATTTTTCCGGTTTTTAACCAATCAGAAACAGATGTTTTGGACACGCTCATATCAATGGCGAGTGTGGTGATGGAGGTATTTCTAAAATCCATCGCCGTTTTAAGGCGTTCCATTACTTTGGTATCGAGCATTTATTTTTCCTCCAAAGGGAAAAATACAATTTGTACACCGCAACCAGCCTGTATATCTGGCATGTCTAACATTCTGGATTTAAGAATAAAAAAATTGTTCTCATTACTGTTGCGAGTTATTTGAATTTTTTTGGTGCTGGCGTGGCCGTTTTGTAGGGTTTCTTTTATGAGATGACGCATTGGTGCATGCAGATGGCGAGGCAGCCATTGCGTGTATTCCTGTTGAATGGTTTGTGCGATGTGCTCGTCAGACAAATGCAGCAATTGGTTGAAAGCTAGGTTGGCGGTCAGCAGCTTGCCATGTGTGTCGAGAATGGCAAAGGGTGGATTCATATCCACAGCAAGGTTGTGCGCGTGAAATTGTTTAAGAGAAGAGCCGAGGCTGGCCAAATAAAAACGCGAGAGAAAGCGGTTGAGGTGATCAACAGACTCAGTGCCGAAGTGTCGCAAGGCGAGCACGAGGTCTTTCTCCAGCGGGTTGAGCCTACCGTTGGCGGCCAGTTGCTCGCTGCCTATGCCGTGAACCAACCAGTTGAGTGAAACCTGTAGCGCTTCGGCAATATGAATGAGGTTGGCAAGGGTGAGCCCTTTGCCGTGCATCCAGCCGGACACTTTGGCATCGCTAACATCGGTCAGTCTGGCTAAATCCGTGGCTTTTAAGCGGCGCTGCTGTAGTGCTTGTTTGAGCCTGAGGCTGAATGCCTGGCTAATATCCTTGTCTGCCATATGGGCTTCCGTTTATTTTTTAGGTAATTCAAAAAAAATATTACTACATTTTTAAAAAATTACGGTATCGAACGTATTGTTATCGATTTGTCAGGAAAAAAATGAGAAAGCCGTCATGTTTTTTGTGATTTGCCTGTCACGCGCATAATGAGAAGAGCGGTGTTGTTGGCTATTGTGACCGTCACCTGATGAGGGATGACGAGGGAAGCGGTCATGCACAAACCCAAAATACTGGTAGTAGAAGACAGCAAGACCTACTTGCAGTTCGTCACTGGCGTGCTGACAAAAGCCGGTTATGAAGTGCTGTCTGCCAGCAATGCGTGGGTGACCAATATCGTCAACCAAGAGCGACCTGATTTAATTTTAATGGATGTGCAACTTGGCGCGGTCAGTGGTGTGGCCGCCGTGAGTGCTTTGCGCAAGCGCAATTTCTGCAATGGCATAAAAATTTTACTGCACTCGTCAGAGCCGTCGGCGGCGCTGGCTGAAATGGCCAAGAGCTGTGGTGCAGACGGGTATTTACCCAAGGAAGGCAGCGAGGAGCGGTTGCTACAGGGCATTCGTCAAGTGTTGCATTCATCTGCAAAAGAAAAGGTGGGCGCTTAGCGCTTGGTAGTTGTTTAGTCGTTGTGGTGTTGCAATGGAAAGCTTTCTTCATTTTCAATCCAGTGCCGGTTCTCGTTTGGTGCGTGTTAGCCAAGTGGTGGAAGTTATCCCCATGGTGGCGCTACAGCATGAACAAACCGACAGCAATCAGTTCTGCGGTCTGTTGAACTATCGCGGAAAAATTATTCCGGTTTTTGATTTATTGCGCGCCGATGAAAACGCCTACTTGGATGTCAAAGCCTTTTTGATTGTGACACAGTGCAATGGCTCAGATGTGGCGTTGATTGCCTGCGAAGTGAATCAAATCTATGAATTGATGGATGAAGCGGTACAAAAAATAGCGCCAGCCAACCTTGCTCACTTTGAAGTGGCGAAAGTGGAAGGGGAGATGGTGCGCGTTGTGAATTTACAGGAATTTGTGGCGTGATGTCTGCTATGACACATGACGAGTGGAGCGCCGCTTCTATTGATAACGAAGTGCTGCGCATGCATTTGCAGCAGAACTTGGGCTTTCATTTGGAGAGTGTCAATCTCGATCAGATTTTATCTGGTCTATCCATTCAAGCGAGCGAGTTTGAAAGTTTTGAAGATTACGCCTCGGCTGTCGCTTCGTTAATTGCCGTACACGAAACCTATTTTTTGCGCCACCCCGATCAACTGGCGTGGCTAAAAACTTTCTGGCTGCCGCAATGGTTGATAAAACATGCGCATAGTGCAGAGCCGCTGCGCATTTTGAGTGCAGGCTGCGCCACGGGTGAAGAGCCGTATTCCGTGGTGGCTGCACTGCATCCATTATTAGCGCAAGCAGGTAAATCATTAGTTGTAGACGCCGTGGATATTAGTTCGCGCGCCTTGGCAGTTGCACAGCGCGGGCATTACGGTTTGTGGTCTTTGCGTGGTGTGGACGTGCATCAAGAGCAGTCGTGGTTAAAAGTGGGTGCGCGTTCGGTAGAAGTGGTGGATTGGGTGCGTAATGGTGTGCAGTTTCGGCAACACAATTTAACGCAGCCCTTGGTTTCTTCGCATCAGTACGACGTGATTTTTTGCCGCAATGTATTGATTTATATGCATGAGGCAGCCCTTGCGCATATTGTAAAAAACTTGATGGCTTGCTTGAGTAAAAACGGCATATTGATTTTGGGTCCTAGTGACCCTAATCCACCAGCCGATATGGGTTTACAAGTCACTTGGCAGCAGGGTGTTCGCTTGTTGCACAGAACACACGAACAACCCGTACTGCCAGAAAAAAGTGCTGCGTTTGTGCCTAACACATCAAAACAGCAGGCTACTGTGCATTCGCTGCCAAAAGAAAAAACTGTTTTTCACGACTACGATGCCATTGAGGCACTAATTCATGGCGGTTATTACACCAAGGCCAGAGAAGTGTTGGATGCGCGTTTAGTCGCCAATCCTTTTGATGTGAAAAGCCATGTGATGCTGGCCTTGTTGTTGATGGATCTCAACGAATATGACTTGGCGTGGCAGTCTGCGCGCAATGCTTCCTTTATTGAACCCGCTGCTTTATTCCCCGCTTATTTATTGGCGAGTATTCGTTTGCGTCAAGGTGACACGGCGGTGGCAAAATCAGAAGCGCAATGGGTGTATGAACAATTAAACAACAGTAACGATGAACAGCCCGTGCGCTATTGCGAAGAAATAAATGCCGGCCAACTGAAGGAGGTTATCCATGCTGGATTTGGCATTGCCGGTTGAAGATAAAAAACTCGATAAAAACAGCCATGAAATTCTTGCGGAGAGAGCGGCGCGGTTTCGTCGTGAAGAAAATCACTCCCATGAAGACAAAGAGGAAATGATTGTCTTTGAAGAGTGCGGCACGCGTTACGCTGTTCCCTTGCGTATGTTGGCGGAAATTAGACCCATTACCAAAATGACGGCACTGCCCTTGGTGTCGAACAATATTCGCGGCTTGATTAATTTTCGAGGAAAAATTGTCGCCATCTACAGTTTGGCGAGCAGCTTGAATAAAAGTGCAGATACCAGCACGGCGGCGAAACAGCAAAGCTCGGCGCTGATTGGTTATGGCGTAGCGGGGCATGTGGCGTTGTTTGCCGAGAGCGTGGTAGAAACGATCAATATCAGTCACGCGGAGATTTGCGCTGCCCCCATTTCATTGGCTGGTTATGACTATATTGCAGGCGTAGGTAGTGATGGCATGATTTTTTTAGACATGGAAAAACTGGTTAACAATTCACAATTCTACATGGCGTGAGGTAAAGCAATGAAACACAATAGCGATCAAATCTCTACGGAAGGTTATGACATCAATCAACGCAAATCTTTTTTGCTGATTGATAAAGAAGACGAAGAGCGCATGGTGGGTTTGCGACCCATTGCCGAGAGCAATTCTGCCGTCATACTAGATCATCTGTATGAGCATTTTCTTGCCTACGCAGAAACAAAAGCTTTCCTGCAAAGCGATAAGCACATCAAGAACTTAAAAGAGGCGCAGGCTAGGTTCTTCATGGCCTTGGTGGGCGGTAAATACGATGAGGAATATCTGGCGAGCCGCTTGAGTGTAGGTAGAACGCACGAGCGTATCGGCTTGGAGCCGCAGTGGTATATCGGCGCGTATTCGCGGTATTTGAACTTAATTATTCCGTTTATTGTGGAAGACAAAAAAGCCAAGCCGCAAGTGATGGTGCAGTGTATTAATAGTTTGATTAAGTTTGTGTTCTTGGATATGGAATTTGCTATTGATACCTATATCGAAGCGATGAATATCCGCGAGAAAGAGCTCAAGAAGAAATTTATTGATAGTTTGTCTGGGTTTTCTTCCAGCCTGTCTGAGGCAACCGGCGCGATTGTGACGGCCACCACGCAACAGAGTGCCACTTCCAATGAGCAGGCGACGTCTGTGCAAGAAGTCTCCGCCACGGTTGCCGAGGTGAAGCAAACTTCGCTGCAAGCCTTGGACAATGCCTCCAAAGTAATTGCTTCATCGGAAGGCGCTGTATTGGCTTCTAAAGACGGCACCAAGGCCGTGGAAGAATCGATTCACGGCATGCACGATATTCAGAAACAAGTGGAAGCGATTGCTGAAAAAATACTGGGTTTGAGTGAGCAAACGCAGCAGATTGGTGAAATTATTCAATCAGTGAATGAAATTGCCGAGCAGTCCAAACTATTGGCTTTGAACGCGGCGATTGAAGCGGCGCGTGCTGGAGAGCACGGCAAAGGTTTTTCTGTGGTGGCATCGGAAATCCGCACACTGGCGGATCAAAGTAAGCAGGCAACCAATCAAGTCAAAGGTATTTTGGGCGAAATTCAGAAAGCCACGAACAGCGCGGTGATTGCTACCGAAGAAGGCGGCAAGAAAGTGGATGCCGGTGTGGGCTTGGCGAATATGGCGGGTGAAAACATTCACCGCTTATCGCAAACCATTAACGAATCAGCAGATTCTGGTCGTTTAATTTTGTCCTCCTCGCAACAGCAGACGGCAGGCGTTGAACAAATTGCTGTGGCTATGCAGCAAATTAGTCAAGCCTCTAAAGACGCGCTGGCGGCAGTGAAAAAAACAGAAGCAGTTGCGCATAATTTGCGTGAATTGTCTGAAAATATGAACGCGTTGATTGATTCTTTCAAAACGGTACAAAAGCACAAGGTTGAATGGCGACTCGCCTAATTTCACTCACAGCACTGTGATTATTGATAAAACAGTTGACGAGGTGAAGGTAGGTTATGGATCCCAATGAACTGCGCAATACGTTGTTGCAGGCATTTTCTGAAGAAGCGCCTGATTTGTTGCGAAAGGCAGAGCAGGCGCTGCTGGATTTAGAAGATGCTTCCGACCAAGACAGGCAAACGCCTGCGGAGGCTTTGAAGCGTGCGCTGCATTCTTTGAAAGGCTCAGCCAGCGCTATTGGCAGGGATGATCTGCGCGATGTCTGTCATGCCATGGAAGATTTGGTGCTGAAAATGTTGCAGGAGAGCGTGCAAGCATTTCAGTTGGATTTACTGCATACAGGCTTGCAATTTTTGCACGAAGCAGCAGCCACGCCGGGGGAGCGACATGCGCCAGAAGCAATACTGGCCTTATTGAAAAGCACGGATAGCAGTGCCATTGCCGCGCAGCTTGCTGCGCGTACTGTTGCGCCGAAGGCAATGGAAGCCGTTGCAGAAACGCCATCAACAGTGGAGACCGTGAGCACTAAAAATTCCGCTCAGAAAACCAATACAACGGATGCCGTAACGGGTTTGAGTGAAACGATTCGCGTCGCTGTGTCTAAAATTGATAATTTGCAATCCAGTGTGGGCGAGTTGGTGGCTATTCGCTTGCAGCAGGACGATAGTTTGTTGCAACTCAAGGAATTGCAATTGCAAATGGCGGAGCTGGCTTCGCAGTGGCGTTTGTTAGGTGGCGATATTCGCGAATGTAGGCAATTTTTGCCTTCGCGCACAGCGGCAAAATTTGACAATAAAATTTCATCATTTTCTGGTCATATCAAACAAACAGAAAGACAGTTGTTTCATTTGGCGCATCAGATTGGCAGTCAGACTGGGCAATTGAGTTTGTTGTGCGATGCGATGGATAACGGTTTGCGTGCGGTGCGTATGATGCCGTTAGCGCCTTTTTTGGAATCTTTTCGTGCCGTGGCGCGAGATGCAGCGCGCTCCTTGGGTAAATCTGTGGTGCTGGAGTGCGATGACAAAGGCATAGAAATTGATCGACTGGTGTTGGAACATATTCGTGAACCTTTGCTGCATTTAGTGCGCAATTCTGTAGGGCACGGTATTGAAAAATCTGAGCAGCGTCTTGCTGCTGGCAAACCGGAAACCGGTTCTATTCGCTTGTCGGCAGAGTTGCGCGGCGACTATGTCAATATCGCCATCAGCGATGACGGCGCCGGTTTTAATCGACAAAAAATCTTGCAAAAAGCGAACGCGCTGGGCATGGCGCGCACCTTGGATGAACTGACCGACGAACATTTGATTGATATTGTTTGTCGCCCAGGTTTTAGTACCGCTGCGGGTGTTGATACCGTTTCTGGTCGCGGTATTGGCATGGATGTGGTGTCCACCATGATTAGTGAATTGGGTGGCACAGTAGGTTTAGAAACCTTTGAAGGCGGTGGCAGTTGTATCACACTGCGCGTGCCCACTAGTTTGGCAACCACGCAAGGTTTAATTTTACAAATTGGCAATGAGCGCTATGGCGTGGTGTTAGATTTGGTAGAGCGCATAGTGCGCACGCGTTTGGATAGCTTGGCGATGGTGGAAGGGCGTGAAGTGTTATTTTTGGATGACAACCCCATTGCCATCACTAGCTTGGCTTTGATGTTGAATTTATCAACGCTCATTCCTCAGCAGCGACAGCGCGCTTATCCCATCGTAATTTTGCGTGCAGGTACGCAGCGTTTGGCGCTGATTGTTGACGATATTCCAGGCGAAATTCCGATGATCGTCAAACCGCTGGGGCCACAATTTGAAAATATTAAAGCCTACGCCGGTGGTGCTATTCTTGCGGACGGCAGTGTGATGCCGGTGTTGGAGGCGCGCTATTTAATCAATTCCATTTCTGGCGCAAGCAGTGTCACTACCGGCGTGCAGTGGCAGAGCGATGAAAATAATGATGGAGATCAACACGCAGCGGATGCAAGTTTGTCTGCGCAGCGAGCCATTTTAGTGGTGGATGATTCCATCACGACGCGCACTTTAGAACGCAATATTTTGGAAGCGGCTGGCTACCGTGTTTTAGTGGCAACCGATGGTGAAGAGGCTGCGGATATTCTGCGCATTGAAGATGGCATTTCTTTGGTGGTGACAGATTTGGAAATGCCGCGCATGAACGGCTTGGAGCTGTGCCGACATATTCGCAGCGGGCAACATAAAAATCTTCCCATCATTATGGTCACTTCTGTTGGCAGTGAAGTGGAAATGAAAAAAGGCATAGCAGCGGGTGCGGATGCGTATATTGTCAAAGGCAACTTCCAGCAGGATTATTTCTTATCTACCGTGCGGCGTTTTGTTAACGTTTAATCCATGAGCATTCGCATCCTAGTTGTTGAGGATAATTTAGTTGTACAACACTATGTGCGCAGCGCTTTATCTGTTGATCCAAAAAATGAAATTCTGGCGATTGTTGATAACGGTATTGATGCGTTAAAAACTGCTATTCGCATGAAGCCGGATGTCATTTTGCTGGATTTATTTTTGCCCGGCATGGACGGCATGGATGTGATTCGCCATGTGATGTCGGAAGCGCCGTGTCCGATTGTTGTGCTCAGTGCAGAGCTGGATAGAAAAGACCAAGACCTGACGTTTGAAGCGCAGCGCGCGGGTGCGGTGTCGGTGTTGGCCAAACCGCAGGGCATGGAGCCGGCGCAGTTCCAAGCCTTCAGCGACAATTTGTGTAAAACCGTGCAGCTCATGGCGCAAGTAAAAGTGACGCGCCGCTGGCTGCCTACGGCGGCGGTGTCGCCAGCAGTGGAGCCTGCGCTATTGGCTTCTGGTGATCGTTGGGATTTATTGGCGATTGGTTCATCCACCGGCGGCCCTGCTGCTTTGTACAGTTTGTTGGAAGCCTTAGGTGCTACGTTTAATTTTCCTGTGTTGATCGCGCAACATATTGCGCCAGGTTTTGGTGCAACATTGTGCGAATGGCTGGCAAAAACAGGTTGCCCAATTTGTATTCCAGAGCACGGTGAAAAAGCACAGGCTGGCAAAGTGTATCTCGCGCCCGATGACAGACATTTGGTGTACGGAGAGGGTGGCGTGTTATTTCATGTAGAAAATCCCGCTGCGCGTTTTACACCGAGTGTCGATATGTTGTTTGATTCCATTGCCACACATCACACCGGACAAGTGACGGCGATGATCTTGACTGGCATGGGCAACGATGGCACCGCCGGTATGCATCATCTTTATCGGCAGGGTGCGCAGACTATCGCAGAAGCAGAAAGCAGTTGTGTGGTATTTGGTATGCCAGCGGCAGCCATTGCCGCTGGTGTGGTGCGCAGCGTTTTATCACTGAGTGAAATTGTTGAATTGTTGCAAAAAAAGCGCGCTGTTTAATGGGCTCCACCCAAGAAAAGTTCTTTGCCCACTTGCTCATCGGCAATTTGTTTGTGGCGGCCATCGCATAACGGTCTGTTGAGTGTTTGTTTGCAACAGCACAACCACACGTCTTCACTTTTTTCTGCAATAAACGCAAACGGTGTTAAACCGGTGCCGACGTGTGAGCCATCACAAAACGGCTGATTCTCTGATCGCCCGCAACTGCACCAGTGATATTTTTCACCCGCTGTTAATGTAACGCGCAGAGGCTTGTTGTTAGCGACGACAGGTTTCATGGGCGTTCTCCTTGGTGGTTATGTAAATTAATCGCGATCCGGCGCGCCCAGCGGAAACAGTGGGCGATAAGGTCGCGCTTCGTCTACTACGCGTTTTACAGCAGGGTATTGCAGTAAGCGCGTGCGATAATTTTTGAGTGTGCCGTTTGGAATGGGGTGTACCCAATCGGCATAAAACAGCGCAGGGGCTGCTGCGCAATCGGCAAGGCTGAAGCTGTGTCCGTTTGCCCAGCCGGTGCCGATACGTTGCTCTAACCAAGCATAAGACTTGTCCAATAGTGCTTTGGCTTCTGTCACACGGTTTGGGTCTTGTTGTTCTTTTTTGTGCAGCGATTCTGCAACAATGTTTTGCATCGGCCATGCTACATAATCATCAAAAATATCTGCCAACATACGCGTAGTGAGCGCGGCATTTGGGTCGAGAGGAATCATAGTCGGCGCATCGCCAAAGCGATCTAAATATTCAATCACCGCGTTGGATTGCGTAATTTCTTTCTCGCCATCGGTAAGCGCAGGAAATTGACCGGTGGGGGACAATTGCGCAATACGCGCAGCATTTTCTGGGTGATCTGGGTCGATCATGCAAAACTCAAACGCCACATTGCGTTCGTAAGCGGCGATGAGTGCTTTCCAGACAAAAGCAGCGAAAGGATGGCCGTAGAGTTTGAGTGTTGTCATGATGCAATAAGTATCTCGTTGAATTGGATTTCGGCGGGGATATTGGTGTATTGCGGCATGTCACCTTGCAGTTCTGCGGCGTGCGGCATGAAGACCTCTACAAAAGATTCGATGCTGTCAAAAATATAAAAACACGCAGCAAGGTATTGCGGCGGTGAGTTGGGCTCTGTGCCGCCAATACCGCGCTCAACGCTTACGCTGCGATAGCCTGCGTGTTGGCTGAGTAATTCAATGGAGCGTGGCATGTGTTTGGATAAGTAGTAATCAAAATCAAAACGAGCGCCGCTGATATTGGGATAGAGAATACTGATTTTTATCATGTTGTTAAAACACCATTAAACCGTTGCGGATTGGGTTTCAGATAAACACTGGGAGGAGGGATGGTCAAGTAATCTGATTGTGATGGGCGAAAAAAAACCAGCGCGAAGCTGGTTTTTAAAAAATATGGCGGAGGAGGTGGGATTTGAACCCACGGAAGGCTTTCACCTTCGCCGGTTTTCAAGACCGGTGCATTCAACCACTCTGCCACCCCTCCGGTGTTTTTGCTGTGGTGAAAAACAGGCGCGCATTGTAACGATGCCACACTGTTTTTCCAAACGCTTTTACGCAGGTTAGCAGCGGATTAACGATTGCCGAAGTTGTCGCTGTTGCTGTGGCGATGGCTGTTGCCATTACCGCGCGAGCCGCTGTGGTGATGGTTGCCGTTGCCGCTGCGGTTTCGGTTGTTGTTACTGCTGCCGTTGTTCTGCCAATAGCTGCCACCGCCGCCGTTGCCTTGTCCTTGCGGGCGTTTGGGGCGATACGGGCGTGCAGCTTTCACTCCTTCAAACGGGTTGCGGTTTTCGTTGGTGAGCGGCTGTTCGTCGCCGGTGCGGCGGCGCTGTTGCTGCTGCGGTTGTGCTTGCTGTTGGCCGTAAGGGCGCTGCTGGCGATTTTGCCCTTGCGGCGCGCCGTCACGCTGCTGTTGCGGGCGGCGATTCTGTGGCTGCTGGCCATTGCCGTTGCTGCGCGGGCGATCACCCTGAGGGCGTTCTCTTTGCGTGCGCTCGCCCTGTG
>CAZHQZ010000035.1:0-9164 GCA_964534675.1 uncultured Pseudomonadales bacterium
TTCATGCCGTTGGCTAATTCCAAATTTCTGTAGCTGCGCTGATCGACATCACTCTGAATAGGTGCGTCCAACACGCGCGTTCCCGCTGCCTGCGCCAGCACAATAGGCGATGCTAAGAGCACGACAACGATTGCCAACCCTGCAACAGCACGCGAACCCAAGATACGCAATCGCAACATAAGAGCTCCGTTTAAAAACACCAGAAATGAAAACAGCGGTTCAGGCGCGATGCTTGAGCAAGTAGTAATACACCGCGTCGATTTCAGCAGCTTCGAGCAAAATATGCCCGCTTTGTTCCGCAAAGGCAGAAAAATCGCGCCACGAGCCAGCATCTGTAGCTGCAACCAACAAAGTCTCACCCGCACTTAACTCACGCAGGGCTTGGCGCGCTTTTAATAGTGGCAGCGGGCAAGGCAAATCGCGCGCATCCACTTGCTTATCAATACGCAGGGTTTGAAACTTTTCTGGCAACTCTAGCGTCATAAACGCACACAGCTCACATCAACAGACACAACATCCGTGTAGTATATCCCAGTATCTTTTGCAGGCTGATACCCATCATGGCGACAACACAGCGCACTCTACGACAACTCGCACATTTTTCCCTCGCTTGCGTATTAAGCAGCCTCTGCCTGCACGCCTCGGCGCAAGAGAAAAAAATTCTGCTTCCCGAATTGGGAGATAGCGTGGGTGCGCTCACTTCGAATGAAGAAACACACAACCTTGGACAAGAATGGCTGCGGCAATTTCGCGCCCAAGTGCCGGAATCTAGCGATGCCGTGATGTACGACTATTTACAGAAACTCGTACAAAAAATGGCCGATGGCTCTGATCTGCAAGACAAACGCATCGAGCTGATCGTCGTCAAAAATTCTACGCTCAATGCTTTTGCCGTGCCGGGCGGCATCATGGGCATACACGACGGCATGTTTTTGTATGCCGACGACGAACAACAACTCGCCGGTGTTATCGCGCACGAATTAGGTCACTTAGCACTCAAGCATTGGCAGCGCAGCGTTGAGCAACAACAGCAAAACAGATTGCCGACGATGGCGGGCATGCTCGCCGGTTTGGTCTTGCTGGCCACCTCAAAATCTTCCGATGCGGGCATGGCGGCCATCATGTCTACGCAAGCAGCCAACATTCAATCCATGCTGCGTTTTAGCCGCGAAAGTGAAGCAGAAGCGGATCGCATCGGTATGCAGACCATGGTGAATGCCGATATGAATCCGCGTGCGATTCCCGCCATGTTTGAGAGCATGCAGCGCGCTGCGCAATACGCGGGCGACAGGCCGCCAGAGTTTTTGCTCACTCACCCCGTCACGGAAAAACGGATTGCTGATTCGCGCAATCGCGCCGAACAATATCCCGTAAAAGAATATAAAGCCAACCCAGAATACGCACTCATCAAAGCGCGCGCGCGTTTGGAAGTGGCCGATAATCCATCAGTCGCTATCAAACAATTTCAAAGTGAAATGAACGGCGACAGCCTGAACCCAGACGCCAGCCGCTACGGCATTGCCTTAGCACAAACACGCTTGCGTCAATTTGATGCCGCTGCAAAAACACTGCAACCTCTCTACAGCAAAGCGCCAGACAATTTACTGTACGCACTGGCGCAGACCGATATTTTGAATGGATTGGGAAAATATGACGCCGCGCTCGCACTGGCGCAGCGCATACAAACCGCGCACCCGCGCAACTATCCCGCCACGCTAGTGACGGTCAATATTTTGGAAAACATGAAAAATTACCCGCGCGCCGTGCGCGAATTGGAAAATCTGCTACCCGATTACGAAGATTTACCCAATATTTGGCACGAGTTAGCGGAATTGCGCGGCTTGGCAGGTGATACCGGCGGCGTACACACAGCGCGCGCCGAATATTTCATTCTGAACGGCGAGTTTGACAAAGCGCGACAACAACTGACTTACGCTTTGAATTTTTACCGCGACAATCGCTCGCAAAGCGCACGCGTGCAAAAACGCTTGCAAGACATTACGGAAATGGAAAGCAATAAATTGTTGGATGGCTGATTACTTTTTTGCTGCCGTAAAATCGAGCATGCTCTGCAAGGGCTGCATGGCGCGCTCGGCCAGCGCCAAATCAACATGAATTTCTTGCTGCTCACTGGGGTTGCGCAATACCGCTTCCAGCGCCTGCAAATCATTCATCGCCATCCACGGGCAATTCGCACAACTGCGGCAAGTTGCACCACTGCCAGCAGTGGGTGCAATAATCAACTCTTTTTCGGCACCAGCGGCCTGCTGCATTTTGTAAAAAATACCCTGATCGGTCGCCACAATAAACTGCTTGCGATTCATGGTTTTTACAGCATTAATCATCTGCGAAGTGGAACCCACCACATCTGCCAACTCAATGACGGAAGCTGGTGATTCGGGATGCACCAGAATCGCAGCATCGGGGTAAATCGCTTTTAAATCCAACAGACCACGCGCTTTGAATTCCTCGTGCACAATGCAACTGCCGTTCCACAACAACATATCGGCGCCAGTTTTTTTCTGCACATAATCACCGAGGTGTTTATCGGGCGCCCAGATAATTTTTTTGCCTTGCGCGTCTAAGTGCTCAACAATATCCACCGCGCAACTGGAAGTGACCACCCAATCCGCACGCGCTTTAACCGCCGCCGAAGTATTGGCATACACCACCACGGTGCGCTCTGGATGTTCGTCACAAAATGCGGTGAACGCTTCAGCCGGGCAACCTAAATCCAGCGAACAGGTTGCCTCTAGCGTTGGCATCAATACGCGTTTGTGCGGTGTGAGAATTTTTGCGGTTTCCCCCATAAAACGCACGCCGGCAACAATCAACATTTTTGCCGCGTGATCGCGTCCAAACCGCGCCATTTCTAAAGAATCTGCCACGCAGCCGCCACTCTCTTCTGCCAAGGCTTGCACCACGGGCGCTGTATAGTAGTGCGCCACTAACACGGCATCGCGCTCGCGCAATAATTGCAAAATTGTGCGCCGACTTTCTGCCACTTGTTCCAGTGTCATATCCGGCTCCGGCGTGTGATTCAAATACGCACGCACTACTTCACGCTCCACCGAAGCTGCCAATGCTTTTTCATCTACTGCGCTGGATGACATACCACAACTACCTCAATCTTTTTCACACTACTTATCATCCCTGCGATACCACTCCAACAACTGCGCCACGCACCACAGCAACAACACACCACTTAATGCGGTGACACACTGCATCCACACTTGGTCACCCGCCAAAGCATTGATTGCATCAGCCATGGGCGACAACATGACACTGGTACAAAACACCGGCAAAGAATGCCGCCCCATCACTTGCAGCGCGCGCGGCAGCGGTTTCTCTAACCAAGCACCTTGCGAAACACTCAAAGCCACCGCCAAGGCCAAAGCTAAAAAATGCAGCAGGCGCACACCCGCTAAATCTGTTTTGCTGATGGGATACAACCACTGCGCCAATGCAGGCGGCATCCACATATCGTGAAAAGCAGGCCAGCGCCAAGAGATAACAACAAACGCCGACAGCGCGAGAAAAAACAGCAACACTTGCAACACACTTTTGCGAAATTGCGGTGTGCAGCTAGCTAACCACTGCGCACCCGCTGCACGATGCGCACCCAATATCGCACCAATAAAAAATAAAAATTGCCACGCAAACGGATTAAAAAACCACACCTTGCTAGGGCGCGCTTCCAAATTCCAATCACAAAAAATTGCCAACAAATACAAATCTGCCGAGAGCAAAAAAGCTATCAATGGACGACGTATAATCAATGGCAGCGCCACTACCAACATCCCCAGCAAAACAATATACAAAGGCAGCGGATCCATCAGCCCCGGACGAAACTTCAACAGCGAACTCGCCACCAGCGCCTGCTTCGGGTTATCGAGAAAATAGCGCAGCCCCATTTCATTGACGTAATCGCGCGTCAACACATGATCGTTGACGATAAACAACATTGCCATCAACTGCGTCAATACAAAAACGTGGGCGATATACAGCGTCCATGTGCGGCGCAAAATATGCATCGCCGTTGAAATATAGCCCTTGCGCTGTAAACGCTTACCGTAGGCAATCGCCACAGAAAAACCAGAGAGAAAAACAAACAACTCGGCCGCGTCACTGAAACCAAAGTTGCGCATAGTGATTTCGCCAAACCAACTGCCGGGGATGTGATCCCAAAAAATAAAGACCAAGGCCAGCCCACGAAAGAAGTCGATACGCAAATCGCGTGACGAGGGGTGCGCTGGCTGCATGACAATGCCTACTACGACGAAAGAGGTGGGGCATTATGCCTGTAAACCAAGCCGCCGCATGCCTCCTCTATGCAATAGGGGAGGTGGCGCGCAGCGCCGGAGGGGTCGCCAAAAAATACAACCCCCCTCCCCGCTGCGCGGGACTCCCCCTACTGCGCAGGGGGAGCAATCACAACGCCGTGGCGTTAATGACTTTCACCCCACCCGCATCTTTTTGCACGGAAGATTGCAGCTCCACGTCTTTATTCGGAATGCCGATGATGAGATCCGCTTTGCCATCGGCGTTGATGTCACCCGCGCTCACAGCCGCGCCAAATAAATCACCGAAAGCATCGCCGTACACGGTTTTGATGGGTGTGTAAGTCGCGCCATTCCACACGGTGACGCTGCCCGTGCCATTAGTTGCAGTGGGTACGTTGTGCTTTGCGGCGCACTGGCGATGATGTCCAGCGTGCCATCGCCATTCACATCACCTAGCGCCACGCTGCTGCCCAGCCACGCTTTTTTCACCGCACCGAAAGATTTTGCGGATAGCAACTCACCATTGCTGCCGCTGATCACGCTGATGCTGCCAGCATCTTTGGTGTTGCCGTCTGCGTCATCGTCCAACGGTGCGCCGATAACAACATCCGCAAAATCGCCGCCTAACAGAATTAAAAAATATTTTTTCTTATTTTGAGTTTACCCCTCACACCTGCGGCTGGCTCTCCACCGCCTTGCCCTGCCGCATCACCAGCAACGCCGAAGCAAAAATCAATACCGTGCCGCCGATGGCGTAAACATCCGGCACTTCATCCCACAATAACCAGCCCAACAAAGCAGCCAGCAGAACAGTTACATAACTAACGGGAGCAATTTGTGCAGCGGGCGCAGAACTGTAAGCAAGCGACATCAACCACTGCGCTAAAGTATTGACGCCGCCGATGCCGAGAATCAAAAACCAGCCGTGCATGTCTGGCCACTGTAGATGGCATAAAAAAGGCACCACGGAAATAATTGCGCTGAATAAGGTGAAATAAAACACCACGCGCGTAGGCGGTTCACTCACCGACAGTTTACGCACCGAAACAAAGGCCAAAGCAGTAAACAAAGTACACGAAAGACCGACAGGCGCCATCCAATAAAAATGTTCACCGCCAGGTTTTAACACCAAGGTCACACCCGCCAAACCGATCAACACCACGGCGTAAATGCGCGCCGTGATTGGCTCGCGCAACAACCAATGCGCGAGTAAAGGCACAATGACAGGCGCGGAGTAGACGAACAGCATGGCATCGGCCAGTGCAAAATGTGCCAACGAATAAAAGTACAAATACATCGCCGTTAAACCGACGGCTGTGCGTATGAAATGCCAGCGCATCATGCCGGTTTTTAATTCCGCACCACCGTGCCGCAAACGCCGTACTAACCACGGCAATAAAAATAACAAGCCTGAAATATTGCGCCAAAACACCATGGCGTTATTGTCTAACTGCACCGATGCCATGCGCACCAATACGCCAGTGATGGCATAGCAAAACGCGGTAGCCGCCAAAAACAACGCACCGCGCAGCACATTATGCGAGCCTGATGACATGGGCTACTGCTCAAAAAAATATTACAAATCCAGCGTGCGTGTACTGGCTTTGATAAACGCTATTTTCAGATCATCGTAATTGTGCACGGCAGGAAATTGCGGAAACTCACGAATCACATTTTCTGGCGCATGAAAAAGAATGCCCGCATCCGCCTCCGATAACATGCCGGTATCGTTATAGGAATCACCAGCCGCAATGGTGCGGTAGTACAAGCTTTTTAATGCAACAATCGTTTGACGTTTTGGATCGCGCTGACGAATGTGGTAGTCCACCACATGCCCATTGCTATCCACTTCTAAGTTGTGGCAAAACAACAGCGGATAACCCAGTTGACGCATCAAGGGCTGGACAAACTGATAAAACGTATCGGAAATAATGGCTACTTGAAAACGCTCGCGCAACCACGCCACAAATTCCACTGCACCCGGCAGCGGTTTGAGCTGTGCAATCACTTCCTGAATTTGTGGCAGACCAAAACCGTGTTGATCTAACAGGCGCAGGCGTTGCTGCATCAACACGTCGTAATCAGGAATATCGCGCGTGGTGGCGCGCAATTCCGCAATGCCGGTATGCTCGGCAAACGCAATCCAGATTTCCGGCACCAACACACCTTCCAGATCTAAACAGGCAATTTCCACGCACGCACCCTCATAAAAAGTGGCGGCATTTTATCAGCAAAAACACAGGCCACCGTATAATGCAGCCACGATTGGACGAACGCACACCACAGCCGTGAATATCATTCTGCTCACTGACAGCGATTTCACCTCAGCCACGCATTGCACACTGCAAGGCGCGCGCGCGTTGCATATCGTCAACATTTTGAAAGGCGCTGTGGGCGATACGCTGCGCGTGGGCGCACTGAATGGCAACCTAGGCAGCGCACAAATTGCTGCAATCAGCGATACAAGCAGCAACGCGCAAGTGCAACTGAGCCATGTACTGCTTGAGCAGACACCACCTGCGCCACTTGCCATCACCTTGCTATTGGCTCTGCCACGCCCGCGTATGCTGGGTCGGCTGCTGCGCGATGTCACCAGCCTCGGCATCAAACACATCCACTTATTTGGCAGCAGCAAAGTCGAGAACAGCTATTGGCAAACGCCAGCACTGAAACCCGACAGCGTGCATGAGAAATTATTGGAAGGCTTGGCACAGGCGCGCGACACACACATACCCACCGTGCACCTGCACCGCCATTTTTGTGAAGTGAGCGACACGCTGCTGCCTTCGCTCCTGCAAACACACACCGGCGTAGTGGCAGACCCATTTTCCCCTCGCGCCACACCCACGCTGCCTGTGCAAAAACCGATTGCTCTGTTGATTGGCCCCGAAGGTGGTTTTACTGATGAAGAGCGCACGCAATTATTAGCAAAAAATTGCCAGCCGCTGTGGTTGGGCAGCCGCATTCTGCGCGTGGAAACCGCCGTGCATAATGCGATAGGACGACTCGGTTCACTCATGGAATTACCGTGATGAGTGAATCGCTAGCTGACCGCATTGATGCGGTATTGCCGCAAACGCAATGCACCAAGTGCGGCTATCAAGGCTGCCACCCGTATGCAGAAGCGATTGCCGCGGGCGATGCCATCAACAAATGCCCACCAGGTGGAGCGGTCGGCATTCAAAAATTGGCGCAATTATTAGATCGCCCTGTCATTCCTCTCGACACCACACACGGCGAAGAATTGCCGCAATTGATGGTGGCCTATATTCGTGAACCGGAGTGCATCGGCTGTACCAAATGTATACAGGCTTGCCCAGTGGATGCGATTTTCGGTGCCGCAAAATTGATGCACACCATCGCCAGCGATATTTGTACCGGCTGTGAATTATGTGTCGCACCCTGCCCCGTCAACTGCATAGAAATGATACCTGCGCCCTATCAAAACCTGTCTGCTGACGACACGCAGAAAAAATCTGATTTGTCGCGCACGCGCTTCCAGCGCCGCAATGTGCGCCTACAAAAAATAGCCGATGCCAAAATCGCACGCCGAAAAATCTCCAGCGAAAAAGCCGATGCCGTCGCCGCCGCACTGCAATTAGCGCAAGAAAAACAAAAGGCTTATGAACAAGCCAGCCAGCAATCACCAGAAGTCTTGCGTGAAAAACTGGAGAAAACGCTAGCCGCCGCACAAGAGCGCCTAGCGCGCGCTGAAGCCAAAGTGGTGGAGGCTGAGAAAAAATCTCCTGATCAAGTAGCTGCTCTCACTGCGCGGCGCGAAGACATGCGCTTCAAAGTCAACGAAGTGCTAAAAAAATTGACTGCACTCGATAAGCCCTCCGCATCAATCAACACAACTGCGCAAGCAGCACTGGAAAAAATGCAAGCTATGCGCCAGCGCAAACCGGATAGTGAGCGTTTTGCTGCGGGACTACTGGTAATTGAGGAAAAACTGCAAGCTGCCAGAGCACAACTGCTATCTGCCGAAGGTGATGAAGCCATTTTTCTGCGCGAAGATATTGCACGCTTGGAAAAGAAACGCGCTGTCGTGTTGGAAGAAATGAAAAATATCTAACGCCGGCTGCGAAAAAAATCCCGCATTAGGTTCGCACAATCTTCCTGTAACACTCCGCCCTCACAACACACGCGATGATTAAAATGTGGCGCGGAAAATAATGATAAATGACTCTCTGCCACGCCCGCTTTTGGCTCCGGCGTGCCATACACCACACGCGCCACACGCGCATGCACCAGCGCACCTGCACACATCGCACAAGGCTCAACGGTGACATACAGCGTGGTATTTGGTAAGCGGTAATTGCGAATGCGTTTCGCGGCATCGCGCAGCGCCATCACTTCGGCATGTGCCGTTGGGTCATTGGTGCTGATCGGGCAATTAAAACCTTCGCCGATCACTTCCCCTTCACACACCAGCACCGCGCCAACAGGAACTTCCCCTTTGGCTGCGGCCTGTTGTGCCAGCGCGAGGGCGCGCTGCATGTATTGCTCGTCGTTGTTTTGCGTCACAGGTGCTACTCAATGCTGAATAGCACCATTAGACCATCAAAGATTGCATCATTAAAAACGGTAGCCAATGCTCGCCATGTAAACCCACACATCAGCTTCAACATTCGCTTTTACTTTTGAGCTCGCTAACGGGCCATTTTTCACGGTGTAAGTCGCTTCGGTATCAACAGGGAAATACCACACACCGGCGTTGACCAACCAGTTATTGCCGAGATCCACATCTAAACCTGCTTCCAAGGCGTAGCCCCAAGAGTTATCGATATCAATATCTACATCGCCACCCAAAGTGGTGTTCAATTCGCGGCTGGCGTCCTCGCCGTAAAACCACGAGTAATTGATACCTGCACCCAAATA